>NZ_LSKN01000305.1:0-62566 GCF_001557075.1 Methylobacterium sp. CCH7-A2 | reverse complement strand
CGTCGTGCGGCCGGGTGTGGTGGCGGGTTTCGGGAGGCGTCGCCGTCGCGGGCGGGGGCTCCCGGAGGTCGAGCGGTTGGACGTCCCCTCGTCAGGGACTGATGGCCGCGACGCCCAAAATCCCCGCGCGCGGAGCCGGGCGGCGCGAGATCGGCGCTGCATCGACATTCCGACACCGACGCGCGGCTTTGGTCCGCGCGCCACCTGGCTCCGCGCATCCCCTTTCGGGGGCATTGATGCGAAACCCCGCGGCTCAGGCCGGTCGGGGGGTTCGGTGCGAGGTACGCTTCTAGTTGTCTCGGAAACACCACCGTCATCCTGGGCGGCCGAAGGCCGACCGGGATCCATCATCGGGCGCTGTCCAGCCCTAGGATGGATCCCGGTCTGCGCCGCTACGCGGCTTGTCCAGGATGACGGCGTCGAGGAAACGGCCGCCCCACGAAAAAGCCCGGCCGTCGCCGGCCGGGCTCTCATCGTGACGAAAAGCTCGCCCGCTCAGGCGGCCATGGCCTTGCGCATGTTCTCGCTGACCTTCTCGAGGAAGCCGGTGGTCGAGAGCCACTTCTGCTCGGCGCCGACCAGCAGCGCGAGATCCTTTGTCATGTCGCCGGCCTCGACGGTGTCGACCGTGACCTTCTCGAGCAGCGAGGCGAACTTGGCGAGCTCGGCATTGCCGTCGAGCTTGGCGCGGTGGGCGAGGCCACGGGTCCAGGCGAAGATCGAGGCGATCGAGTTGGTCGAGGTCTCCTTGCCCTTCTGGTGCTCGCGGTAGTGGCGGGTCACCGTGCCGTGGGCGGCTTCCGCCTCGACGGTCTTGCCGTCCGGCGTCATCAGCACCGAGGTCATCAGGCCGAGCGAGCCGAAGCCCTGCGCCACCGTGTCCGACTGCACGTCGCCATCGTAGTTCTTGCAGGCCCAGACATAGCCGCCCGACCACTTCATCGCCGAGGCGACCATGTCGTCGATCAGGCGGTGCTCATAGGTGATGCCGAGCTTGTCGAACTCGGCCTTGAACTCGGCCTGGTAGATCTCCTCGAAGATGTCCTTGAAGCGCCCGTCATAGGTCTTGAGGATGGTGTTCTTGGTCGAGAGATAGACCGGGTATTTGCGGATCAGGCCGTAGTTCAGCGAAGCGCGGGCGAAATCCCTGATCGACTCGTCGAGATTGTACATCGCCATGGCGACGCCGGCGTCCGGGGCCTTGAAGACCTCCTTCTCGATCACCGCGCCGTCCTCGCCGACGAACTTGATCGACAGCGTGCCCTTGCCGGGGAACTTGAAGTCGGTGGCGCGGTACTGGTCGCCATAGGCGTGGCGGCCGATCACGATCGGCTGGGTCCAGCCCGGCACGAGGCGCGGCACGTTCTTGCAGATGATCGGCTCGCGGAAGATCACGCCGCCGAGGATGTTGCGGATCGTGCCGTTCGGGCTCTTCCACATCTGCTTGAGGTTGAATTCCTTCACGCGGCCTTCATCGGGGGTGATGGTCGCGCATTTCACGGCGACGCCGTGCTTCTTGGTCGCGTTGGCGGCGTCGATCGTGACCTGGTCGTCGGTGGCGTCGCGGTTCTCGACCGAGAGGTCGTAATAGTCGAGCTCGAGATCGAGATAGGGGAAGATCAGCGTGTCCTTGATCTTCTGCCAGATGATGCGGGTCATCTCGTCGCCGTCCATGTCGACGACCGGGTTGGCGACCTTGATCTTGCTCATGTGAAACGACCCCTGCTGCTGGCCAGATGTGGAGCTTTTCCAGACTGCGGCAGGGATGCCGCAGGCGGTTGGCCGCTTCCTAGAACATCGGCCCTCAAAGGGAAATGCGGTTTTCGGCTAAGCCGGCGCAAATGCACGTCAGGCCGGGAGGCGCCTCTGTGGCAGGCGCGGCTTTCGCGCAACGCCGGGCAGCCGATCGCGAACCGCCCCATCCTCGCCGCAAAATCGTCCGGATCCGCCCCGAGCCTCCCGCGCTCGTTCACGCCGGCCCGGAAGACCGCCTCCCCCATGCCTCGCTCGCTCCTCCCTTGCTCGCCCCTGCCTCCGCTCTCGTCACAGCCTGCTCTCGCCACGCTCCGCTATCCCTTCGCCATCGCTCTGCTTCTGGCCGCCGCGCCCCTGGCCCGCGCCGAGACCCCGGCGGAGGAGCCGGCGCCGGTTCAGGACGCCGCCTTCGGCGAGGAGGCCGAAACCAGCCTGTTCGCACCGATTCCGCGCTGGGAGGCGGCGACACCGGAGCCCGCTCCGGAGCGTCCCGGCTATCTGACGCCCGGCGCCGGCCGGCGCGCTCTGCCCAATCCCCTCGCCCGGCCCGAGATCGCGGCGACGCCGATCCGCCGCGGGCTGACGCCTTCCGGCGCCCCGCTGCCGGCGGTGACCGAGCGCGCCGTCGGCATGAAGCTCGGTGCCGAGCAGGTCTCGCTCTCGACCGAGATCGTCACCGGTCAGGGCGGCTGGCAGCGCGGCGACACGCGGCTCGGCTGGAACCTGGCGCGAAGCGCCGATTCCGAGGGCAACGTCGTCTGGAGCGCGGCGGCCGGCGGCAGCCTGCCCGCTTCCGGCGCCGCGGAGCAGACCGGCGAGGCCGTGCTCGGCTACCGCTTGCGCCCGCACGATATCGTCACATTGACCACCGAGATCGCGCTGGCCGGCAGCTACAGCTTCGCCGCGCAGAACGGCCTCGCCGGCAGCCTGACGCCCCGCGTCAAGGTCGTCGCCGACCTGACCCGACCGCTGGCGACGCCCTGGCGCACCACGCTCGATCTCAGCCTCGGCCGGCAGGTGCCGATGGTCGGTCGCGACATCCAGACCAGCGGCACGGCTCTGCTGAAACTGGAACTGCCGACGCCCTGAAATGCAGGGCTGGCGCCCTTCCCGTCCCGCCGGCACCCCGATAGTCTCCAGCCCATGACAGCCGACGCGCCATCCTCTTCACCCCGCTTCGCCCTCGTCACCGGCGGCACCCGCGGCATCGGCCAGGGCGCGGCCCTCGCGCTGGCGGCGGCCGGCTACGAGGTCCTCGCCACCGGTCTCACCGAGGCGGAGGTCGCGGCCGCCCCGCCCCACGCCGCGATCCGCCATGCCAGGCTCGACGTCACGCAGGACGATGAGGTCGCGGCCACCGTCGCGGCCTGCCCGCGCATCGACGCGCTGGTGAACTGCGCCGGGATGATCCAGCGCGGCGGCAAGGAATTTGAGATCGAGGCCTTCCGCCAGACGATCGAGGTCAACCTCACCGGCACGATGCGGATGTGCCTCGCGGCGAAGGACAAGCTCGCCGCGAACCGGGGCGCCATCGTCAACATCGCCTCGATGCTGACCTTCCATGGCTCGGCCTATGCGCCGGGCTACGCGGCCTCCAAGGGCGCGATCGGCCAGCTGACCAAATCGCTCGCCGCCGCCTGGGCGGGTGACGGCATCCGCGTCAACGCCGTCGCGCCGGGCTGGATCGAAACCGAGCTGACGCGGCCCCTCGTCGAGGACGCCGCCCGCTCGGCGCCGATTCTGGCGCGCACGCCGATGAACCGCTGGGGCCAGCCCGGCGATGTCGGCGGCGCCATCGCCTTCCTGCTCTCGGATGCCGCTGGCTTCGTCACCGGCACGATCCTGCCGGTCGACGGCGGCTATCTGGCGGTCTGAGCGCCAGCCATAAAAATCCAACCGGCACAAGCAGATGCCGGGCTTATCTGAATCGGTTCGGCAACGACGGTTCAGCCACCATCGAACGGGAGAAACGCCATGAACAAGGTCAGCCCCATCCCCGTCGTCGCCAGCGACGCCGAGCGCTGGACGCCCTATCGCCATCCGCAGCCGAAGGATTCCCCGCCCGAGCTGATCGTGCCCAACGTCATCCCGGAGGATGAGCGCGTCTGGGTGCCGGTGGACGACAATGTCTGGTTCCGCCCCCTCTGCCTCAGCGTGACGCGCGGCTACTGGATGAACCTGCTGCGCGTGCGCCGCTCCGGCGTGCTCTCGCGCCACCGCCACCCGCAGCCCGTCCACGGCTATGTGCTGAAGGGGAAGTGGCGCTACCTCGAGCATGACTGGGTCGCGACGGAAGGGGCTTACGTCTACGAGGCGCCGGGCGAGACTCATACGCTGGTGGTCGACCCCGACACCGAGGAAATGATCACCATGTTCCAGGTCAACGGCGCGATGATCTATGTCGACCCGGACGGCAAATGCCTCGGCTATGACGACGTCTTCACCCGTCTCCACAAATGCCGCGCGCATTATGCGAGCAACGGGCTGGGCGCCGACTACGCGGACCAGTTCATCAGGTAACAGACCCGCTCGTCATTCTCGGGCGAAGCGAAGCGCAGACCCGGGAATCCCAGGACAGGAGGGGTCCGGCTTCCGCGATGGTCGGGTCAGGCCCGACCATGACGCCCTCGCCTACCGCCCGAGCTTCGCCAGCTCCACGGCAGCCCGCAGTTCGATATGCGCCAGCACGTCGTCGAGGCGCGGATCGTCGGTCGCCTCGCGGCGCTGGGCAAGATTGGCGCGGATCTGCTCGAGTTCGGAGAGGTTGACGCGCCCCGTGAGCAGCGCGGCCTTCAGCCGGTCGAGCCCGTCGAGAAGGTCGTGGCCGCGCTTGGCCTGGCGCTTCTTGCGCTCGGCCGGCTCCTCATAGGCCTGCACGGCCAGCAGCGTGTCGAGCGGGCCGGACGCGGCGATGCCGGCGCTGCGGCTGCTGGCTGCGCTGTCCTTGGTCGGCAATGTGAAGGCGGCGCCGCCCGAGCGCCGCGCCGTCCCGGCGGGGGCGGCGTTGGTGATGGGCGCGCGCTGGTCGATCCGGATCATGGTCGCCTCGCGTAATCGGTCATCGAACCCTCGCGCCGGCATGGTTAACAGGCGGTAAACCACCCGGCAGAAACTGCCGCCCCGGCAGGATCGGCCTGCACCGTCCGGCGGGACAGAGCCTGCGCCCGATTCCCAAACAACTGATAAATCAGCACTTTCAATTTAGCGGCGTCTGGCACGCGGATCGCAGGAGGGTTTCCGATCGTATCCTGACCGGTGAGACCATGCTCCGCACAGCCACCCTCAAATCCCTGGTGACGCCGCTCGCCGCGCTGGTCGCGCTCGGCTTCGCCATGGCGGCGAGCCCGGCGCAGGCGCTCTCCCGGATCAAGGACCTCGCCTCGGTCGAGGGCGTGCGCTCCAACCAGATCCTCGGCTACGGCATCGTCGTCGGCCTCAACGGCACCGGCGACACGCTCAACAACGCCCCCTTCACCAAGCAGTCGCTGACCGCGATGCTGGAGCGGCTCGGCGTCAACACCCGCGGCGCCAATATGCGCACCGCCAACGTCGCCGCCGTGATGGTGACCGCCAATCTGCCGCCCTTCGCCACCCAGGGGACCCGCATCGACGTCACCGTCTCGGCGCTGGGCGACGCCAAGTCGCTGCAGGGCGGCACGCTGCTGGTGACGCCGCTGCTCGGCGCCGATGGCGAGGTCTACGCGGTGTCGCAGGGCCCAGTCGCGATCGCCGGCTTCTCGGCCGAGGGCGACGCCAGCAAGATCACCCGCGGCGTGCCGACCGTCGGCCGCATCGCCAATGGCGGCGTCGTCGAGCGCGAGATCGACTTCGCGCTGAACAAGCTCAAGACGCTGCGGCTGTCGCTGCGCAACCCGGATTTCACGACCGCGCGCCGCATGGCCGCCGCGATCAACGACTTCCTCGGCGGCGACGCGGCCGAGCCGACCGACCCCTCCACCGTCGTGCTGCAGATCCCGCCGCGCTTCCAGGGCAACATGATCCGCATGCTCACCGAGATCGAGCAGCTCAAGATCGTGCCGGACCAGCTGGCCCGCATCGTCATCGACGAGCGCTCCGGCATCATCGTCATGGGCCGCGACGTCCGCGTCTCCACCGTGGCGGTCGCCCAGGGCAATCTGACGGTGACGATCACCGAGCAGCCTCAGGTCAGTCAGCCCGAGCCGCTCTCGGACGGCCAGACGGTCGTGACCCCGCGCACCAATGTGAAGGTCGACACCGGCGGCGGCAACAAGCTCGCCCTCGTCCGCGAGAGCGTGACGCTGGCCGAGCTGGTCGACGGGCTGAACGCGCTCGGCATCGGACCGCGCGACCTGATCTCCATTCTCCAGGCCATCAAGGCGGCCGGTGCCCTCCAGGCCGAAATCGAGGTGATGTGATGAGCCCCACCCTAGCCATGCCGGCCGCCAAGCTGGCCCTCAACGTCGCCGGCAGCCTCGTCAGCGGAGTGTCCAATGCGCTCGATCCCGCCAAGGCCAAGGCCAAGAAGCAGGCCGACGATTTCGAGACCATGTTCCTCGAGCAGGTCACGCAGCAGCTCACCGCCGCCCCTGCCGGCAGCGAAGGTCCGCTCGGCGAGAACGGCATCGGCGGCGACGTCTACAAGTCGCAGCTGACCCAGGAATACGCCAAGTTGATCCAGAAGTCGGGCGGGATCGGCCTGTCCGACAGCATCCTGCGCGATCTCCTGCGCGTGCAGGAGCAGTCCGGCGCCGCCGCGGCCGGAGCCTGAGATGTCCATCGCCAGACGGGTCGTCGACGAACGGCCGCGCATCGCCACCGCCCCCGAGGCGCGGGCTCTGGTCGAAGGCGTGCTGGAGGCGCTGTCGGCGCTCTCGCATCTCGTCGGCGAGGAGACGGAACTCGTCCGGGCCGGGCGCCTGCCCGAAGCGCTGACGCGGGAGCCGCGCAAGACCGAACTCGCCGGCCTCTACATGCGAGGCGTCGAACAGGTGAAGCTGAACGCCGTCGCGCTCGCCCGGTTCGTCCCCGACCAGGTGCAGCGGTTGAAGGCCGCGCATCTCTCCTTCCAGGGCCTGATCGAGACCAACCAGATCGTGCTGGCGACGGCGCGGGCCGTTTCGGAGTCGATCGTCCGCGACCTCGCCGCCGATGCCAACCGCCCGACCAAGGCCGCCGGCTACGGCCCGACCGCGACCGTCGGCGCCGGCGCTTTCGCGCGCCCCAATTCCGGCCCGCTGATGGTGTCGCGCCGGCTTTG
This sequence comes from Methylobacterium sp. CCH7-A2, assembly GCF_001557075.1. Classification (NCBI taxonomy): domain Bacteria; kingdom Pseudomonadati; phylum Pseudomonadota; class Alphaproteobacteria; order Hyphomicrobiales; family Methylobacteriaceae; genus Methylobacterium; species Methylobacterium sp. CCH7-A2. The sequence continues at coordinate 55,572 of NZ_LSKN01000305.1, read as the reverse complement.
AGCGCGGCTGCACCGGAACCCGTCAATATTTACCTAATTTCTTGACCTCGGATTCAAGTTTCTCTGCCACCGTGAGCAGGTTCGGACAGGTGCGACCGGTCCGGACGAACGGCAGGCAGCGGTCGATGCCGCTACGTCGTGACTCCAGAAGGAGTGAGCCATGGATTTCGGCAATGCGCCCCGCACGGCGCCCATCGGAGGCATTCCCGTCGTCCCCCGCGCCGACGTCGTCGCCACGCAGGGCGGTGTCTCGGTCGAGCTGCCTCCGGAGCAGACGGTCCAGTCGGCCCAGGCCGGCGAGGCTGTGAAGCTCGACCTGCGCGCGCAGGAACGCAGCGCCAGGGACCTCGACGCCCGCACCCGCGATCTGCAGAATCGGGCTGCCTTCGAGCGCCGCAGCGCCGAGGGCCAGCAGCAGCAGCGTCAGGCCGACCAGGATCTCGACGCCGCCGTGGACCGGCGCATCGTCATCGAGCCGCGCACCCGCGCCATCGTCATGCAGGAGCGCGACCGCGAAACCGGCGAGACGATTTCGCAATTGCCCGACGAAACCATGCTGAAGCTGCGCATCTATTCCCGCGAGCTCGCCGACCGCGCCCGCGAAGCGGAAGAGCAGCCGCCGGCCCCGCAGGTCGAGCGCATCGCCTGACCGCGGCAGGCCGCCTCGCCGCATCCCCAACACCGTCCTCTGACCAACGCCCGCCTCGCGCGGGCGTTTTGCTGCGTGCTGGCCCGCAGGCGCGCAGCAGCGTGCGGCGTTGCCCTTCCGTTAACCACGATCGCAGCCCGGCCCGGACGCGCTGCATTCGACCGCTGAAATTTACCTCCTGTTACGAGCTCGGGACCGATGGTCCACCCGTCGCGGCCAGAATGATCGCGACTGCCAGAAGGCACCAAACCAGAAGGGTTTAAGACAATGGCCACTGCCATCTCGAACGGCGTCCGTTCCTCGCTCGCCTCGCTTCAGACCATCACCGCCCAGGCCGCCGCCGTTCAGAACCGTCTCGCCACCGGCAAGAAGGTGAACACGGCTGTCGACAATCCAGTCAACTTCTTCACCGCCCAGTCGCTGAACAACCGTTCGGACCAGCTCAAGGGGCTGCTCGACGGCATCTCCAACGGCATCCAGACGGTGCAGGCCGCCTCCAAGGGCATCGACGGCATCACCAAGCTGGTCGGTTCGCTCCAGTCCACCGTCAAGCAGGCGCAGGCCGACGCGGCTCAGAACCGCCCGACCGTCGTCGGCACGGGCACGACCCTGGCCACCGCGAGCGAAGCCGCGCTGACCAGCAAGAGCCTGAAGGACATCGCCCTCGACAAGCGCGTCGGCAGCGCCGGCGACACGACCGTCGCCACCGCCACGGCGTCCTCCGCCGGTGACCTGGGCATCGACACCACCGCCACCCCCGCGCTGAACATCCAGATCGTCACCAACCCGGCCGCGGCGACCTCCACGACCAACATCTCGGTCGCGCTGACCGCCAACACGACCGTCCGCGACGTCGTGAACGCGATCAACACCTCGGGCGTCGCCACTGCCTTCGTCGACGAGAAGGGCCTGCTCAACGTCAAGGGCACCGGCTCGGAGACGCTCGGCGTCGGTATCGGTGTCGGCGCGGACGCCGCTGCCGCCACCACGGCGTCGGCGACGGGCACGTCGAACACGGCCTTCGGCCTCGCCGCCACGGACCGCACGACGGGTATCGCCTCCTCCGGCGTGACCTCGGCGACGCGTTCGAACCTGATCGAGCAGTTCAACACGCTGCGCACGCAGATCGACTCGCTGGCCAAGGATGCGGGCTTCAACGGCGTCAACCTGCTGCAGGGTGACAAGGTGACGATCGCCTTCAACGAGAAGGGCGGCAAGAACCAGACGAAGCTCGACATCCAGGGCACCAACCTGACGTCGGACAACATCGGCATCCAGCAGGCCGGCAACGCCCAGGTGGCGGGGACGATCAACTTCCAGAACGACTCGGATCTGGAAAAGGCCACCACGGCCCTGACGAACGCCCTCACCTCGCTGAAGTCGCTGTCGTCCACCTTCGGTGCCAACCTGTCGGTCGCCCAGACCCGCCAGGACTTCACCAAGGACCTGGCCGAAGTGCTCTCCACCGGCGCTTCGAACCTGGTCAACGCCGACGCCAACGAGGAAGCCGCGAACCTGCTCTCGCTGCAGACCCGCCAGCAGCTGTCGCAGACGGCTCTGTCGCTCTCCTCGCAGTCGGACCAGGCTGTCCTGCGTCTGTTCTGATCCTTCGTCCGCAGAATGCGGGCAGCCCACAGGATGTGGGCCGAAGACAAGAAGGCGGCGGAGCCCCGGCTCCGCCGCCTTTCTGCATTCATGAACGCATCAGGCGCCGCATTAACGGTTTGTTATCCTTAACGAGGAATTATCGGCCATCACCGCACGAGCGCAGAATCGCGCTTCAGGGGACCGAAGATGGCGAACACGATTCTTTCCAGTGGCGTGCGCAATAACCTGCTCACGCTCCAGAAGACGACGAGCGAGCAGGCCGTCCTGCAGAACCGCCTGGCGACCGGCCGCAAGGTGAACTCGGCCATCGACAACCCGGTGAACTACTTCACCGCCCAGTCGCTCAACGACCGCGGCAGCCAGCTGACCGGCCTGCTCGACGGCATCTCGAACGGGATCCAGACGATCCAGGCCGCCTCCAAGGGCATCGACGGCATCACCAAGCTGGTGCAGTCGCTGCAGTCGACCGTGAAGCAGGCTCAGGCCGACGCGGCCCAGAACCGCCCGACCGTCGTCGGCACCGGCACCGCCCTGTCGAGCACCGCCGAAACCCAGGCGACCAACAAGAGCCTGAAGGACATCGCCCTCGACAAGCGCGTCGGCAGCGCAGGCGACACGACGGTGACCACGGCAACGGCGGGCTCCGCCGGCGACCTCGGCATCGACGTCACCGCGACCCCGGCTCTGAACATCCAGATCACCACCGGCCCGGTCGGCGCGCCGACCTCGACGACCAATATCGGCGTGACGCTGACCGCCAACACCACGGTCCGCGACGTCGTCAACGCGATCAACGCCTCCGGCGTCGCCACCGCCTTCGTCGACGAGAAGGGCCTGCTGAACGTCAAGGGCATGGGCTCGGAGACGCTCGGCGTCGGTATCGGCGCTGGCGCGACCCCGGCCGCGGCCGTCACGGCCTCCTCGACCGGTGCGCAGAGCGCCGCCTTCGGCCTGAACGCGACCGACCGCACCACCGGTATCGCCTCCTCCGGCGTCACCTCGGCCGTCCGCTCGAACCTGATCCAGCAGTTCAACGACCTGCGCACGCAGATCGACCAGCTCGCCAAGGATTCGAGCTATAACGGCATCAACCTCCTCGCCGGCGACCGTCTCTCGATCGCCTTCAACGAGAAGGGCGGCACCAACCAGACCAAGCTCGACATCCAGGGCACCAATCTGACCTCCGACAATCTCGGCATCCCGCAGGCGGTCAACACGCAGCTCGCCGGCTTCTTCAACTTCCAGAACGACCTCGACCTCGAAAAGGCGACCGGCTCGCTCTCGACGGCGCTGACCTCGCTGCGCTCGCTCGCCTCGACCTTCGGCTCGAACCTCTCGGTCGCGCAGACCCGGCAGGACTTCACCAAGGAGATGGTCAACACCCTGACCACCGGCGCCGACAACCTCGTCCTGGCCGACTCCAACGAGGAAGGCGCCAAGCTGCTCGCGCTCAACACCCGCCAGCAGCTCTCGCAGACCGCGCTCTCGCTCGCCTCGCAGGCCGACCAGAGCGTGCTGCGGCTGTTCAGCTAACACTCGTCCGGGGGCAAAGGCCCCCTTCTCTCCAGCCAGAAGGCAGGCGCGTCATGGCTCTCAAGGTCGAACTCAAGCCCCGCGAGCGCATCATCATCGGCCAGGTGGTGATCCGCAACGACGAGCAGCGCACGCGCTTCTTCATCGAGGGCGATGCGCCGATCCTGCGCGAGAAGGACATTCTCACGCCCGCGACCGCCGACAGCCCGGCCAAGAAGATCTATCTGGCGATCCAGCTCATGTATCTCGCCCAGGACCCGATGTACCAGCATCAGGTCTATTTCGAGCTGGTGCGCGACTTCGTCCAGGCCGCGCCGAGCTCTCTGCCGCATATTCACGAGATCAATAACCGCATCTTAAGCAGCGACCTCTACAAAGCTCTCAAGGCAGCCAAGAAGCTGATCGCTTACGAAGCGGAACTCATCGAGAATGCAACACGGGTTTAACGCTTACGCCTCCGCCTCCCGCGCCACGCAGGCGGTCGTTTCCCCCCGCGAACTCGAAGCCTCCCTGCTGATCAAGGCCGCCTCCCGGCTTCAGGCGATCGCCGACGACTGGTCGCTGGCCGAGCGCGACCTCGACGAGGCCCTCGCCTACAACCGCAAGCTCTGGACGCTGCTGGTCTCGGCCGTGATCGCCGAGGACAACCCGCTGCCGGTCGGCATCAAGACCAATATCCTCAGCCTGGCGAACTTCATCTTCAACCAGACTTTCAAGGTCGCGGCGAACCCGACGCGCGAGGGCCTGCCGGTCCTCGTCAGCATCAACCGCGACATCGCCGCCGGCCTGCGCGGCCGCTGACCGGCCCAAGGCCGGGAGCCGGAACAGAAAAGGGCGTCACCGGAACCCGGTGGCGCCCTTCGTCATTCCCGCAGCGATGCGGCGATCAGAGATAGTTTGTCAGCGTCAGCTTGGAGAGGATTGAGGTCGTCTCGTAGCTCGCCTGCAGCTGCGTCTGCAGCGCCAGGATCTGCACCGCGACCTCCTCCTTTGACACCGTCTCGACATCCGCCAAAGCGCCGGTGAGGTAATTCTTGGTGCTCTCGTGCCGCTCCTTGGCGCGTGCCAGCGAGGTCTGCGCCGAGCCGAGCTCGGTGATGATCTCGGCCGGCTTCTGGGCGCCGTTGCCGAAAGCCAACCGATCGCTGACGCGCGCGATCATCGCCTCGTAGCGTGGCTGCGAATTGGCGTCGTTGGCCGGGAAGGTTTCGACCGCCATGACCGCGAACTGCGCCAGCCCGATGCGGAACGCCTCTTCATTGGCGCGCGCGCCCGTGCCGACGATCTGGCCCTTGTCGACCTGGATCGAGGATGTGCTGCGGGCCGGATCGCTGCCGTCGTCGCCCTTGTACCAGATCACCGTATTCGCGGCCGTGCCCGGCGCCGGCGCGGCGGTCGCCGTGTCGTAGGGCGGGCCAGGCACGCGCAGCGGCGGGCTATTGGTGCTGCCGGCGAAGAAATTGCGCGCCGCGACCTGGGAGGATGCGGCCGAGAGCGTCGTCGCCGCCTCCTTGCCGATGGCGGCCGTGATCGAGGCGCGCAGATTGGCGGCGGTCGTGTTGACGTCCGTGCCGATCTCGAAGCTGTCGGCGGCATTGCCGGTGGTGCCCGGCGCCCGCGCGGTCAGCACGATCTCCTCCTCCGTGCCGTCCGGCAGGGCGAGCTTGACCCGCAGCGTGTCGCCGACGGCGGGCAGGCTCGCGACGGTGACGGTGAGATCCGCCGGCGGCCCCGCCGTATAGGCCGGCGTCAGCGCCGCGGAGGAGCTGGTCGCGCCGGCGAGCTTGAAACCATAGCTGTGAACCGGGTTGGCATCGGCGATGGTGGCGGTGGCGCCCGCCCCGCCGGTCGTCAGGCGGCCGAGGCCGCCGACGCCGAGATCCGCCTGGCGGCGCTCGTCGATCATCTGGCGCAGACCTGCCCTCCCGGCTCCATCGCCGTCGATCATCTCGGCATAGGTCGCGGTCGGCTGCACATCCGATGTCTTGCCCGAGAACAGGTAGCGGCCGTTCACCTGCGTGTTCAGCAGGTCGAGCGTCTGCTTGAACTTTTCCTCGGCCAGCACCTGCGGCGCCGAGCGGCCCGTTGAGCTGGGGATATAGGTGTTGGAGCGCGTGTCGTTGACGGTCTCGCTCGTCAGCTTCGCGTAGTTCTCCACCGCCTTGGAGGCGATGTTGAGGTTGACGTTGCCGCGCGTGATGCCCTCCAGCCAGGCGTCGAGCGTCGAAACCTTCTCGTTGAGATCGAGGCTGACGCGCCGGTCCATGCCGAGATCGCCATAGCTCTCCGCCCGCTGCTGCGTGGAGAGCTGGCGCTCGAGATCGGTGAGCTCGTTACGAGTCGAGACGAGGCGGTTCGGCGTCGCCGCGCGATAGGCCCCGGAGCCATAGGCGGAAATGGTCATGGCGCGCTCACACTCTCATCAGCACGTCCATCATCTCCTTGACCGTGGAGATGATGCGGGCGTTGGCGGCATAGGCGTTCTGGAGCTCGATCAGCGTCGACATCTCCTGGTCGATGCTGACCTGCGCGGTCTGCTGGAAGCGGCTCTGCACCGCAGCCAGCGCGACCTGCTGCCCCTCGTCGAGGCGCTTGGCGGCCTCGACCGCCTGCCCCTGGGTCGAGACGACCCGCTGCACGAGGCCGGAGACGGTGACGCTGGTGGTGGCCGTCGAGCCGTCGAGACCGAGGCGGTTGGTGACCGCGCGCTGGCTGTTGGTCAGCCGGTCGAGCAGGAGTTTCGGCCGGGTCGTATCGCCCTGCGCGGTCGTCGGCTCATAGGTGACGAGCTTGGAGCGGTCGGCCACCAGCGCCTGGTTGAGCTGGATGCGCCCGGCGAAGCCCAGCGTCTGCGAGCCGTTGTCATAGGAGCCGGTGAAGGCGGCGCCGTTGGCGCCCCCGTCGACGAAGAAGGGCAGCTCGGCGCTGCCGCCGACCGAGGAGAGCGTCGTCGCCGTCGGGCGGGCCGTGAGCGCCTTGACGTCGCGCGTGCCGGCCGCGCCGTCATCGACGATGCGCAGCACCGAGCCGGTGTTCGAAACCGTGAAACCGGCGCCGAGTGCCGTCTGCATCTGCGCGGCGACCGAGGCCGGACCGCCGGAGAAGTCGATGCCGATGACGCGGTTGTTGGCGTCGCCACCGGCCGAGGCCGGCAGCGGCAGGGAAGCGGCCGAATCGACACGCACGAAGGTGAAACGCTGGGTGGCGCCGCCCGGCGTCACCGCATAATCGAGCGTGACCTTGTTGCCGGCCTGAAGGCCCGTGAGGTCGACCTCGAAACCGGTGGCTGCACCGGCGGTGACGGCTGTGCCCGCGATCTCGCGATCCGACAGCGCGCTGGCGAGCTGCGCGGCGATCTCGTCGAGCTGGGCCTGCGCTTGGACCAGCGTGGTGTCGCGCATCTCGATGAGCGCGGCGATCTCGCCGGAGCGGAAGGTCCTGTTGGCGATCGCGTCCAGCGAACCGCCGGTGGGCGTCGACATGGTGATGGTGCCGACGCCGCGCTGCGCCGGGTTGCTGCTCCACTGGTCGTCGGGCGTCAGCCCGGAGCGCGCATCGAAGCTGAACACGACGGCCGGGCGGCCGTCGAAAAGCTGCGTCCCGCCGCCGGTGACGACGCTGACCGACCCGCGCGCATCCTCGCTCGTCTTGATGTCCATGTATTGGGACAGGTCGGACAGGATCAGGTCGCGCTGGTCCTTGAGATTGGCGAGCGCCGGATCGTTGGGCGAGCCGACGATCCGGGCGTTCACCGTCGTCAGCGCGTTGAGCAGATCATTGATCTTGGTGACGCCGGCCGAGATCCCCGCCTCGGCCTCGGAGCGCAGGCTCTGCACGCCGTTGGAGAGAGTGTTCAGGCGACTGGCGAGTTGGGTCGCGCTATCCAGGACCGAGGTGCGCAGGCTGTAGGACGAGGGGTCGTTCTGGAACGCCTGCAGCGCCGAGGTGAAGCCGTTATAGATCGTGTCGAGCGCCGTCGAGCTGCCGGGCGCGCCATAGAGCTTGTCGACGCTGGCGAGCATGTCGGCGCGGGTCGAGGTGTAGGCGGCGCCTGCCGATTCCTGCCAGAGCTGGTGCTGGACGATCTTGTCGAGCAGACGCTGGACCTGCGTGGTCTGCGTCGAGATCGTCAGACCGGCCAGGCTGTCCGAGGTCGAGACGACGCGGCGGACATAGCCGGCCGTGCCCGCATTGGCGACGTTCTGCGAGACGACGCCGATCCCGATCTGGGTGGCGTTCAGCCCCGAGACCGCGGTGTTGAGGGAGGTGCTCAGACCCATCGTCGGCTCCTGTCTTGCCGCGCGGCCCTTCTGGGCCGCGCCTCATCCGCCCCGAAAGCCGTCAGCGGATGATGCTGAAGACGTCGCGCAGCATCTCCTGCGCGGTGGTGATCACCTTGGTGTTGGCCGAATAGGCCTGCTGGGTGACGATCATCTTCGAGAACTCGTCGGCGATGTCGGTGTTCGACTGCTCGATATTGCCGCCGATGAGCTGCGACGTGCCAAGGCCGATGATCGGCGGGCCGGATTCGATCGTCTCCTCGAAGGCGCCGCCATCCAGCCTCTTGAGGGCGTTGTCGGCGTTGAACCGCGCGACCGAGAGCTGCGCCAGCGCGACGACCTGGCCGTTGCTGAAGGTGCCGATGACCTGGCCGTTCGCCGAGATCGAGGTGCGGTCGAGCGTGCCGGCGGTGTAGCCGTCCTGCCGGATCGAGCGCGCGTCGATCTGGCCGCTGACGTCGCCGTTCTGGGTCAGGCCGCTGCCGCCGGTGGTGACCTGGATGCCGGTGATGGTCGTCCCTGCGATCGTCATCGTCGGCAGGGTGATGTTGCCGGTCGCGGGCGCGGTCAGCTGGCCCGTCGAGCCGAAGGTGACGTCGACGTTGGCGTTGCGATAGGCCGTCGCACCGCCCGTCGCCGCCGTGTTCTCGGCGACGAACAGGTTCCAGGTGTCGACGGTCGCCGGCGGGCCGGCCGAGGCGTTGGTGGTCTTGGCCCAGCGCAGCTCGACGCTCGTCGCCTTGCCGAGCGAGTCGTAGACGGTGACAGAACCGCCGGGGATCGACTGGTTCAGGAAATTCGTGATTTCGCTGCCGATGACGATGCCGGTGCCGCCCTGGGTGGTCGAGAGCGGGTTGCTGGTGAAGCCGGCCGGGCTCAGCAGCTCCGAACCGGCGACGGTCGGGTTGGCGCTGGCGTTGTTGGTGCCGGGTTTGGCGGGGATGTTGGCGCGATACTCGATCGAGGTCGTGGCCTTGGCCGGGAACTGCTCCTTGGTGATGCGCAGCACATCGGGCTGGGTGCCGATGAGCTGGCCCGTGACCGTGTCGATCTTCAGGCCCTTGAGATAGTAGCCGGCCCCGTTGACGAGATAGCCGTTGGCGTCGAAGTCGAAATCGCCGCGGCGCGTATAGAGGTTGCTGTTGGCGAACTGGGTGTTGCTGCCCAGCCCGGTGAGGCGCTGGTCGACGACGAAGAAGCCGTCGCCGTTGATCGCGGCGTTGGTATCGATGCGAGTCGCGGCCAGGTCGCCCTGGATCGAGTTCGTCGCTTGGCTGAAGGCCGCGACCGAGCCCGAGAGCTGGCGGTTCAGCGCCGAGTCCGGAACCAGATCGGAGAAGGTCGTGTCGACCCGCTTGAAGCCGGCCGTCCGGGAATTGGCGATGTTGCCGGAGATGTTTTCCAGCGCATAGGACTGCGCCGTCATACCCGAAACCGCGGTGGTCAACGCACTGAAGACGCCCATGTAACCCTCACCTCGACCGGCGCCCTCACCGGGCGGCCCTCAACTGTCGGTGCGGTTACTGCACGCCATGTGCCACGAAACGGACCCTGATTTTTCAAGGACTTGGATGGTTTCGGGAGTGTTTCGGGACCGTTTCCGCCGGGTCAAATCCGCCCTGCCCCGGCAGATTTTGCCGGGAGCCCACCCATCCGGCGACCGGCTTCAGGCGCCGCTGTCCTTGCCGCCCCAGGAGCCGAGATCGCCGGCGACGTCGCCCAATGTCGGCGGGGCTGCTTCGACGAAGGGCAGCGGCCGGCACACCGCCAGCGCCGCGAGACCGATGCGCGCCGTCAGCAGCCCGTTGAGCACGCCCTCGCCGAGCTTGGCCGAGAGCCGCGCCGCCAGCCCCTGCCCCACCACCTGCTGGATCACGGCATCGCCCGCCGCGATGCCGCCGGTCACCACCAGATGCCCGAGCACCTGACGGGCGAGGCGCAGCAGACCCAGCGTGCCCGGCCGGCCGGCATAGATGCCGGCGATCGTCCGCAGCAGCCGCGCACAGGCGACAAGAACGAAGACGATGTCGATCAGCGCGCGCGGACTCACCGCCGTGACCAGAGACACCCGCCGCGCCGCCTGGGCGATCTGCGCCTGGGCCAGCGCGTCGAGCGGCGCCATCAGGCTGCGCTCCGCCACCGTCAGCACGTCGCGGGCGGCAAAGAGCTGCGGCAGGCTGTCGGCGATCTGCACCCGGCCCTTGGCGGTTTCGGCGCGCGCTCCGTAAAGCGCCGTCAGCTGGGTCGCCACTGCCTTCGCCGCGTCGACGCTGCCATCCGCCAGCGCTGCGGTCGCCCGCAGCCGCAGCGCCTCGACCTTGCGCTCGCGCAGGATGTCGCGGATCACGCGGCCGAGCATCACGGCGAGCGCCAGCGCCGCCACCGCGGCGCAGGCCAGCGCCGCATAGCCCAGCACCGAGCTCTGGCTCATCAGCCAAGCGATGGTCTGCTCGGCCCAGACGCCGAAGGCGAGCGCCAGGAAGCCCGACAGCCCGGCGACGAAGAGCCCGCCCCAGGACCAGCGCCGCTTCACGGGCGCGACGGCAGCGGGCTCGACGACATCGATCGGCTCGCTCTCGGGCAGGATCGCGACATCGCCCCGGCTCACGGACGGACCGAGGCCGCCCTCCGGGGCGGTCGGATCGAGACGGATCGCGCGTGGCGCCTTGCTCATGCCAGCCGGTCTCCGATCAGGAACTCGAGGGCGCGGTCGAGCCGGATCTGCGGCGGCGGCTTCACGCGCCCGCCCGCATCCGGCGCCACCAGCGGCGGCCGGAAGCGCGGCGCCCGGATCTGCCAGCTCGCGGCGGGATCGAACACAGCCTCGGGCCGCTCGGGCAATTCGCCCGGAAAGATCGCGGCCTCGCTGACGCCGTCGAAGACCTCGCCATCGACGCGCTCGCCCGCCTCGGGCACCCCGGCGATGGCGGGCAGCTCCTCGCGACCATGCTTGATGCGGACCTCGCGCGTCGCGCGCACGGCGGCGAGCGCCATCGCCTCGACCCGCGCGCCTGCGCCCTGGGCGCGCGAGGCCGCCCGCGCCACGAGATGCGACATCACCGCCGCCAGCCGGTCATGGCTGCCGTGATGGACATGATCCGCCTTGGTCGCGGCGAAGAGCACCCGCTCGATGCGCGGCGCGAACAGGCTCGACAGCCAGGAATTGCGCCCGACCTGGAAGGCGGCGAGCGCCTGGCCGAGCGCGGTTTCGAGATCGGCCAGCGCGGGCGCCCCGGCATCGAGCGCAGCGAGCACATCGACCAGCACGATCTGGCGGTCGAGCCTGGCAAAATGGTCGCGGAAGAACGGCGCCACCACGACGCGCTTATAGGCCTCGAAGCGCTCCGCCATCAGCCCCGCCAGCGTGCCGGGTTGAGGCTCCGTGTCGGCCCCGAGATCGAGCGGCGCGAAGGTCAGGGCCGGCGAGCCCTCGAGATCGCCCGGCATCAGGAAGCGCCCCGGCGGTGTCACCGCCACGGCCTCCGGATCGGCCCGCAGCCGCGCCAGATAGGCCTTGAACAGGTCGCTCGCGGCCTCGGCAGCCATCTCGTCGGGCGGCCCCGCCGGATCGCGCTGCGGCAGGTCCGCAAGCCAGGCCGCCGCCGCCTCGCGGCGATGCGCCTTGCGCGCGTCGCCCACCGCCTGACGCGACCAGCTCTTGTAGTCCTGACCGATCAAAGCGAGGTCGAGCAGCCATTCGCCGGGATAGTCGACGATGTCCAGCGTCAGCGTCGCCGGCCCCTTGAACCAGCCGGCGGCGCGCTCATAGTCGATCTCGACGCGCAGCTCCGAGATCCGCCGCGTCGACTCCGGCCAGCGCCGCTCCGGCCCCGTGAGCGCGGCGCGGTGGGCCTCATAGGGAAAGCGCGGAATGTCCGGGTCGGGCTGCGGCACGAGGCGAACGCGGGCGATCCGGCCCTCGCTCGCCGCCTTCAGCACCGGCAGCGCGGCGCCCTCGATCAGGTTCTGAATCAGCGCCGTGGTGAAGACGGTCTTGCCCGAGCGCGACAGGCCGGTGACGCCGAGCCGCAGCCGCGGCTTCGCCATGCCGAGAAGGGAATCGCCGAAGGCCAGCGCCGCGTTGCGCGCCTCGTCGAGATAGGAGCGCTCGCTCACGATGCGGCCGGGCTCACTCGTCCGGACCTTCGCCCAGCGAGGCCGGCGTCACGAAGCGGTCGAGCCGCCCGCCGCGCGCGGCGACGTCGCGCCAATCCTCCACGGCGAAGTCGAGCACGGCGAGCCCGCAGGTCGGGTATTTCTGGCTCATGCGCGAAGCCGCATAGCGGTCGCCATGGCCGGTCAGCAGCGCCGCCAGCTCCTCGAAACCGGGGTTGTGGCCGATCATCAGCAGGGTGCGCACCACGGGCTCGGTTTCCTGCACCACCTCGAGCAGGCGCTGCGTCTTGGCCTCGTAGATGCGCGGCTCGTGCTGCACCGCCGGCTTCTCCGGTAGCATCGGCGCCACGAGCTGCCAGGTCTCCTGCGTCCGGCGCGCCGGCGAGACCAGCACGAGATCCGGCAAGAGCAGCTCCTCGGCGAGATAGCGCCCCATCACGGGCGCGGCCTCACGGCCCCGTGTGGCGAGCGGCCGCTCGCGATCGGCCACGCCTTCGGGCCAGTTCGACTTCGCATGGCGGAGGAGCATCAGGCGGCGCATAGCGGGCATCTAACCATCATATGGGCGTTTTGCGAGGGCCGGATCCGGCGCCACCGCCGCCACCAGCAACTGCATCAGGCGCCCCGAGAACAGGTCGAGCAGGGTCCCGGTTCCCTCCTGCCCGACGAGAAAGTCGAACTGGCCGTCGATCAGCAGCGTCGTGAAGCCGTGGGTGAGCGACCAGACCAGCAGGATCTCCGCGAAGTCCGGCGCCGCCGCCGTGCCCTCGGGCGGAGGACCAGGCGGTGGGGCGGCCGGCCCGGCGCGATGGGCGCGCGTCTCGGCCACGAGGATGCCGAAGGCCCGCGTTCCCGCACGCTGCATCTCGGGATCGGACGTGTCCAGCTCGCGGCGGCCGAAGACCACGCGGAACCGGCCTGGCCGTGCCAGCGCGGTCTCCAGATAGGCCCGGCAGATCGCCGCGAGCCGGCAGCCGCCGGTCGCGCTCGCCTGCGCCGCGGCGGCCTCCATCGCATCCGAGATGTCGTCGAAGCCGAGCGTCGCGACCGCTGTCAGGAGCCCGGCGAGATTGCCGAAATGATGCGCCGGCGCCGCCGCCGACACCCCTGCCCGCCGCGCGCATTCGCGCAAGGTGAAGCCGCCGACGCCACGCTCGGCCAAGACCGCCTCGGCCGCGTCGAGCATCGCCTGGCGCAGATCGCCATGGTGATAGCCGCCCCGCCCCGCCCCGCGCTTCTCCGCCATGCCGCCGGCCTCCCTCGGCCGCAGCCGCTCATCTTGACAGCATCAAGATAGCGTCTTACGCCAGAGAGACAACTTAACACTGTACAGATCCGAGATCGCGATGGGCTCGCTCGACTTCGACGCCGCCTTCTCCGCCGCCGGCGCGCTGGCGATGGCAGGCTGGGCGAGCATGATCCTGCTGCCGCGCTGGCGCAGCCTCTCGCGGCGCCTCGCGGGCCTCGTCATCCCGACGATCCTCTCCCTCGGCTACGTCGTTCTCGTCGCGGTGCATTGGCACGGGGCGAGCGGCGGCTTCGGCTCGCTCGACCAGGTCGCCGCGCTCTTCGGCTCCCGCCCCCTGCTGCTGGCCGGCTGGGTCCACTACCTCGCCTTCGACCTCCTGGTCGGAAGCTGGATCCTGCGGCGCTCGCAGGCTGAAGCCGTGCCGCACGGCCTCGTCGTGCCGGTGCTGCTGCTGACCTTTCTCTTCGGCCCGCTCGGCTACCTCGCCTACGTCTGGCTGGAGGCGAGCATCCGCGCCGCGCGGGAGGACCGGATCGCGCGGTTGCAGGCGCGTTTGCCGGCCTGGCTGCGGGCGCTGGAGATCGAGCCGCGCCTGATGGCTGCGGCCTTGGCAATGCTGGCGCTCGCCATCCCCACGACGCTCGCCGCGCTGATCGACCCGCGCCTGTTTCAGGGCGTCGATCCCTGGATCAAGCCGCTCAAGTTCGAGATTTCGATCGCGCTCTATCTGGCGACGCTCGCCCTGCTCGTCCCGCTGACGAGCGAGCGCTTTCGCGCCGGGCTCGCCGGGCGCTACCTGATCTGGCCAGTGATCGTGCCGCTGTTTCTCGAGGTCTTCTATATCGGCTGGCGCGCCTCGCGCCTCGAAGCCTCGCACTACAATGCCGACGACGCCCTCGGCGCGGCGCTTTACACGGCGATGGGAATCGCGGCCGTGATCTTCACGCTGGCGCCGGCGGTGCTGGCCTGGGGGCTGGCGCGGCGCGACGCGGCCGCCCTGCCCGCGCCCTTGCGGCTCTCGCTGATCGGCGGCCTCGGCCTGACCACCCTGCTCGGGCTGGTCAGCGGCTTCGCGCTCGGCGGCAGCCCAACCGGCCATTATGTCGGGACCGTGCCGCCCGCCCATGCCACCCTGCCCCTGCTGGGCTGGTCGCTGGAGATCGGGGACCTGCGCGTGCCGCATTTCCTCGGCCTGCACGCGCTGCAGATCGTCCCGCTCTTCGGGCTCTTGGTCTGGACGGCGACGCGACACGCGACAAGGGGCATCGCCGCCGTCGCGCTCTTCGCGACGGCCTATGCGGGGATCACGCTGATGGCGCTGGCGGCGGCCCTGCGCGGTCGGCCGCTGCTGGGGTGGACCTGAAGCTGGCGCGCGCTCAATCGAGCTTCAAGCTGCCGCGCAGGCCCCGGCTGTCGAGGCCGCGGCTCTCCAGCATGAGCGAAGCGAGCCGCGCATCCGGCCGGGCCGCAGGCGCCGCAACCGACGCCGTCTTGCGGGTCAGACCGAGATCCATCGGGCGGCCGGGCGGCAACGGGGCGGTGACGAGCACGTTCGCCGCCAGCGCGACCGGCGCGACAGTGGCCGGCGCCGGGGGCGCGAAGGCGAGCGGCGCGCTGGCGAAGGAGGTCGGCACGGCGGAGGCACTCGTCGCGATCGGCGTCGAGGCAGAGGCGAGCTGGTAGCCCGTCTCCTCGATGCGGCGACGCTCCGGACGCTCGCCCTTCACATAGAAGGCGTTGCCGCCGGCGACGGTGACGTAATGCATGTTCGGATAGGAGAAGCGCAGCCCCGCCATATGAAAGTGCTTGGCGTTGCCGACGGCCTCGTTGCGCTTGCCGGCCAGGATATCCTCGGCGACAGCCGCGACCTTCGGCAGGTCGCGCGGCGACATCGACCGCGTCAGCACGCCCGGCGCGAATTGCCGCGGTGCGCCGACGACGCTGCAGATCGTCTCGGGCTTGTTGGCCGCTTCGACCCGGTTCAGCACCACCGTTCCGACACCGAGAAGCCCGGCCTCGCTGGAGCGGTTCGATTCGAAGTACATCGCGCGGACGAGGCATTCCTTCTCGCGCGGATCGGCCTTCGCCAGTTCGATCGCCTGCTTGCGCTTCTCGTGAGGCTTGGTGGCGGTCGGGGTCGGCTTCGTCGCGGCAGTCTCGACCGGCGACAGGCTGCAGGCGCCGAGCGCCGGAGCCGCCAGTCCGATCAGCAGCGGGATCGCCTTGCGGCGGTGGCGGAGAAAGCCCGCGGAACGGACGGCTTCGGCAGCAGTTTTGGCGCGCATCGAGCGGCGGCCTCCTGATTTCGGGCGGCGGCCACCGCAAGCGGCGGCCCCTCGTCACCGGCAAGGAACGCCGCTCTCCTTAACAGAAAGTTAATGGGCGGCGAAAGAGGGATTGGCGTCGTCGCGCCAATGCCCCCTGAAAGGCCCCTCAGCGCCCCTCGCGGCGGGTCATGAAGGCCAATTTCTCGAACAGCGAGACGTCCTGCTCGTTCTTCAGCAGCGCGCCGTGCAGCGGCGGGATCAGCTTGCGGGGATCGCGCTCGCGCAACATCTCCGGCGTCATCTCCTCGGCAACGAGCAGCTTCAGCCAGTCGAGCAGCTCCGAGGTCGAGGGCTTCTTCTTCAGGCCGGGCACCTCGCGCACCTCGAAGAAGAGCTTCAGCGCCTCCTCCATCAGCCGCTTCTTGATGCCGGGGAAATGCACCTCGACGATCGCCTGCATCGTCTGCGCGTCGGGGAAGCGGATGTAGTGGAAGAAGCAGCGGCGCAGGAAGGCGTCGGGCAGCTCCTTCTCGTTGTTGGAGGTGATGATGATCACCGGCCGCTGGGCCGCGCGCACCGTCTCGCCGGTCTCGTAGACATGGAACTCCATGCGGTCGAGCTCGAGCAGAAGGTCGTTGGGAAACTCGATATCGGCCTTGTCGATCTCGTCGATCAGCAGCACCGGCCGCACCGGCGCGACGAAGGCCTCCCAGAGCTTGCCGCGGCGGATGTAGTTGGCGATGTCCGAGACGCGGGGGTCGCCGAGCTGGCTGTCGCGCAGGCGGCTGACCGCGTCGTACTCGTAGAGGCCCTGCTGCGCCTTGGTCGTCGACTTGACGTGCCAGGTGATCAGCGGTGCGCCGAGCGCGGCGGCGATCTCCTCCGCGAGCACCGTCTTGCCGGTGCCGGGCTCGCCCTTGACCAGGAGCGGCCGCTGCAGCCGGATCGCGGCATTGACGGCGACCGTCAGATCCTCGGTGGCGACATAGTTCTCGGTGCCGGTGAAACGCATGGAGGGGCCTTCTGAAAGCGAGCGCCGGACGCTACCCCGGATGTGCGCGGCGGGAAACCGCCTCGCGACGGGCCCGCGCAAGGCTAGGCGGCTAAGCCCCGATGGCGGCAAGCAGAATTCGCCCTTGCGCCGTGCCGCGCCGGTTGTGTCGGCGCGGCCGAAACCGCACAGTCGAAACACTCTCCTCCTCCTTCCGAATCGCAAGGCACCTCTTGGCCGCCACCGTCGACCCTTCCGTCTACAAGGACGCTGCCGTGGTGCTCGCGACGGCGGGCGTCATCGTGCCCTTCGCCAAGAGCTTCAAGATCAATTCGGTCGTCGCCTTCATGGCCTGCGGCGCGCTGCTCGGACCCTTCGGCCTCGGCGGGCTCGTCTCCTCGATCCCGCTGCTCAGCACGATCACCGTCTCGAGCCCCGAGGCGCTAGCCGGCCCGGCCGAGCTCGGCGTCGCCTTCCTGCTGTTCGTGATCGGGCTCGAGCTCTCCTTCGAGCGCCTCAAGACCATGCGCCGCCTCGTCTTCGGGCTCGGCCTCGGGCAGATTGTCCTGTCGGCGGCCGCGATCGGGGGCGTTGCCTATGCGCTCGGCCAGCCGGCCACGGCAGCGCTGATCATCGGCTTCGGCCTCGCCTTGTCCTCGACGGCGATGGTGGTCGAACTCCTCTCGGCAAAGAGACGGATGACCTCTTCGGCCGGTCGCGCCAGCTTCGCGGTGCTGATCAGCCAGGACATCGCGGTCGTGCCGCTGCTCTTCCTCGTCAGCGTGCTCGGCGCGCAGGGCGGCGGCGGCTCGCTGCTGGCGGGCCTCGTCCAGGCCCTGCTCCAGGCCTTCGCCGCGATCGCCGTGATCGTGCTTGTCGGCGGGCGGGCGCTGCGGCCCCTCTTCCGCTTGGTCGCCTCGACCGACTCCTCCGAGAGCTTCATGGCGGCGACGCTGCTGATCGCGCTCGGCACCGGGATGATCGCCGCCGCAGCCGGCCTCTCCATGGGGCTGGGTGCCTTCATCGCCGGTCTGCTACTCGCCGAGACCGAATATCGCCGCGCCATCGAGGTGACGATCGAGCCGTTCAAGTCGCTGCTGATCGGCGTCTTCTTCCTCACCGTCGGCATGGGCGTGAACCCGGCCGAGATCGCTGCCCATCCCTATGCCATCCTCGGCATCGCGGTCGGCCTATTCGCCGCCAAGTCCCTGCTGGTCTACGCCCTCGCCCGCCTGCTGAAACTGTCGAAGGCGACCGCGCTGGAAACCGCGATCATGCTGGGCCCAGGCGGTGAATTCGCCTTCGTGCTGCTCAGCGGTGCCGTTGCAGCGAAGCTGCTGGAGCAGGCGCCGGCGAGCCTGGTTCTCGCCAGCGTCTCGCTGACGATGATCGCCCTGCCGCTGCTCGCCCGTCTCGCCCGCAGCCTGGCGCGGACGCTGGCCGTGCCGGTGGCCCTGCCGGAGGAGGCGCAGATCCTGCCGCCCGACGACCACACCGCGCGCGCCATCGTCGTCGGCGGCGGCCGTGTCGGCCAGCTCGTCGGCAGCATGCTGGAGGAACACCGGCAACCTTACATCGTGATCGACGCCGATCCGATGCTGATCGCCGCCCAGCGCCGCGCCGGCCGCCCGGCCTTCTATGGCGACGCGACGCGGCCCGATTTCCTGCGCCTCTGCGGCGTCATGGAAGCCACGACCCTGATCGTCACCATCGACAATCCCCGTGCGGTCGACGCGATCGTGACGGCGGCGCGTGACTTGCGGCCCGATCTCGTCATCGTCGCCCGCGCGCGCGATGCCGACCATGCCCGCCATCTCTACAAGATCGGCGTCAACGACGCGGTTCCGGAGACGATCGAGGCCAGCCTGCAGCTCTCGGAAGCGGCTCTCGTCGGTCTCGGCGTGCCCATGGGTTTCGTGATCGCCTCGATTCACGAGCGGCGGGACGGATTCCGCGCGCTGCTCAAGCCGTCAGACGGTGCCGCTCCCGCCCTTCCGCGCCACACAGGCTCGCGAAGGCTGTAGTGTCAGGCGCCGCCTGGGGCCGCGCCACCCGCCGGATATGCCCGTAG
Organism: Methylobacterium sp. CCH7-A2; assembly: GCF_001557075.1. Lineage (NCBI taxonomy): Bacteria > Pseudomonadati > Pseudomonadota > Alphaproteobacteria > Hyphomicrobiales > Methylobacteriaceae > Methylobacterium > Methylobacterium sp. CCH7-A2. The sequence continues at coordinate 36,808 of NZ_LSKN01000305.1, read as the reverse complement.
AACTGGGACGCGCTGGCCTGCCAGCTGTGGCGCCCGGCGAGTTCCAGACAGATCTCGCGCGGAATCCGCAGCGCCTGCAGCGCGGCCGAACGCAGATCCTCGTCCAGCACCGCCGCGCCGCTGCCGGCGAAGACGTCGCGCGGGCCCTGCACCGGGAAGGCCGCGACCGGAAGCCCGCTCGCCGCCGCCTCCAGCAGAACGATGCCGAAGGTGTCGGTCAGGCTCGGGAAGACGAAGACGTCGGAGGAGGCGTAGATCGCGGCCAGATCCTCCCCCTCACGGGTCCCGAGGAAGACCGCGTCCGGATAGGCGCGCTGCAGATCGGCCCGCGCCGGTCCGTCGCCGACCACGACCTTGCTGCCCGGCAGCCGCAGCGACAGGAAGGCGTCGAGATTCTTCTCGACCGCGACCCGGCCGACGCTCAGGAAGATCGGCCGCGGCAGATCGAGCACGCTCTGCGGCCGCGGATGGAAGAGCGCGAGATCGACGCCGCGTCCCCAGCGCACGATGTTGTCGAAGCCGTGCTGGCGGAGTTCCGCCTCGACGGTCGCGGTCGAGACCATCACTGCCGCGGCCGGCCCGTGGAAGCGGCGCAGGAAACCGTAGCTCCAGCTTTCGGGAATCGGCCAGCGCGCCGCGACATATTGCGGGAAGCGGGTGTGGTAGCTCGTCGTGAAGACCCGCTTCTGCGCGAGGCAGACGGCCCGGGCAAGCCAGCCGATCGGCCCTTCGGTGGCGATATGGACATGATCGGGCGCGAAATCCGCGATGCGCTCGGCGATGGCGCGCTGCGTCGCCAGCGCGATGCGGATGTCGGGGTAGCTCGGCAGGCCGATCTGACGGAAGCCTTCCGGCGTCAGCATCTTCGGGGTGACGCCGAAATCCGGACCCGCCTCCGCCATGCGCTCCAGCGAGCGCACGACGCCGTTGATCTGCGGACGCCAGGCATCCGTCGCGATCAGCACCCGCATCAGGCGGCTTCCACCAGCGCCGGAACCGGAGTCGGCCGGGCCGGGACGACGACGGGCACCGCCGCCTGGCCCTTGAGCCGCCCCTGCGGCCAGCGGATCATCTCGAAGCGGCCATCGTGATGCTCGATCACCGCCGTGCAGCTTTCGACCCAGTCACCGGTGTTGATGTAGGTCAGCCCGTCGATCTCGCGGAAGGCAGCGTGATGGATATGCCCGCAGACGACGCCATCGGCCTGGTGCCGGCGCGCCTCGGCGGCGAGGCAGGTCTCGAACTCGCCGATATAGCTGACCGCGTTCTTGACCTTGTTCTTCGCCCAGGCCGAGAGCGACCAATGCGGCAGGTGCAGCAGCCGCCGGACCTTGTTGACGACGACATTGGAGGCCAGCGCCAGCGTGTAGGCCCAGTCGCCGAGCAGGGCGAGCCATTTGGCGTTGCGCACGACGAGATCGAACAGATCGCCATGGATGACCAGCAGGCGCTTTCCGTCCGCCGTCTCGTGGACGATCTCGTCGACGAGCGTGATGCCGCCGAACTGCAGGCCCGTGAAGTCGCGCAGGAAATCGTCGTGGTTGCCCGTGACGTAGATCAGCTTCGAACCCTTGCGAACCTTGCGCAGCAGCTTCTGAATGACGTCATTGTGCGACTGGGGGAAATACCAGCCGCTCTTCAGCCGCCAGCCATCGATGATGTCCCCGACCAGATAGATCTGCGGCGCGTCATAGGCGCGCAGAAATTCGAGGACCAGATCGGCCTGCGCCCCGCGCGTGCCGAGATGCAGATCCGAGATGAAGATGCTGCGAACCTGCTTCGCGTCGTCCTCGTCGCCCATGCCACCCGGCCCATCCTGTTGCGATGCGCCCGGCATGTGTCTGATTTGCGTTGCGCTTTGATGACGGGCCCTGCGATCCGTGGTCTCACTGCCATTCGACGCTAAGAACCTCCTGAGGAACGCCATGGATCTTGGAATTTCGGGCCGTACGGCCATTGTCTGCGCCTCCAGCAAGGGGCTCGGTCGCGGCTGCGCGCAGGCGCTCGCCGAAGCCGGCTGCACCGTCGTCATCAATGGACGCGACGGCACGACTCTCGAGGAAACGGCCCGCCAGATCCGCTCCCGCACCGGCGCGACCGTCATCCCCGTCGTCGCCGACGTCTCGACCCGCGCCGGGCAGGACGCCCTGCTCGCTGCCGCCCCCGAGCCCGACATTCTGGTCAACAACAATGGCGGCCCTCCGCCGAAAGGGTTTCGCGATGTGTCGCGCGAAGCGCTGCTCGAAGGCGTGGTCCAGAACATGGCGACGCCGCTCGAACTGGTGCAGCGCGTCGTCGACGGCATGATCGCCCGGCGCTTCGGCCGCATCGTCAACATCACCTCCGCCAGCGTGCTGACTCCCCTGCCCGGGCTCGACGTCTCCTCGGCGGCCCGCGCCGGGCTGACCGCCTTCCTCTCGGGCGTGGCGCGCGAGGTCGCCCATGCCAACGTCACGATCAACAACATCCTGCCGGGCATGTTCGACACCGACCGGCTGAAGGGCGGCCTGACCAAGATGGCCGCCATGAAGGGGATCAGCGTCGCCGAGATGGCAGAAGCGCGCCGCGCCGACGTGCCGGCCGGGCGCTTCGGCGAGGCCGACGAGTTCGGCCGGCTCTGCGCCTTCCTCGCCAGCGCCCATGCCGGCTACATCACCGGCCAGAACATCCTGATCGACGGCGGGGCGTTCCGGGGGAGCTTCTGAGCGCTGGTCTCAGGCGCTGACGCGGCCTGATGTCGGCGCAGGTGATCCCGGACGAAGCCAAGCGGAGATCCGGGATCACCCGTGGGTTGTCGAGAACCCTCGGCCCCTCATGGGAACTCGCACGACATCCGGGCGATCGGGAAGACTGGCGCTCGGACAGACGTCACCCTCCCGCGAGCGGCCTGACGGGGTTGCAGGCTTCGCGCTTTGAGGCCCTTTCCGGACATGATCTAACGAAGGGCGAAGCGGGGCGCCCCCGCCCTCTCGCATTGCGCCGGTCCCTTGTCTCCGCTCCTCGGCATCAGCCTCAAACTCCTCTCGGCGCTGTCCTTCACGCTGATGTCAGCCGGCATCAAGCATATGTCGACGCGCTATCCGACCGGGGAGCTGGTCTTCTTCCGCTCGTTCTTCGCGCTGATTCCGCTGCTTATCTGGCTGGCCTGGCGCTCGGAACTTCCGGGCGCGCTGAAGACGAGCAATCTGCGCGGCCATCTTAAGCGCGGCGTCATCGGCTCCACCGGCATGTTCTGCGGCTTCGCGGCGCTGCAGTTCCTGCCGCTGTCCGATGCGGTCGCGCTTGGCTACGCGGCGCCGCTCGGCGTCGTCGTGCTGGCGGCTCTGGTGCTGAAGGAGCGCGTGCGGATCTATCGCTGGAGCGCGGTCACCATTGGCTTCGTCGGGGTTCTGATCATGCTCTCGCCGCACCTGACCGGCGGCGTGCTGTCCAAGGGTTTGCAGGCCGGGCCGGCGCTGGGCGCCGCACTCGGCCTGTTCGGCGCCTTCTGCTCGGCCTTCGCCTCGATCGAGGTGCGCCTGCTGACGAAGACGGAAAGCACCGGCGCGATCGTCTTCTACTTCATGCTGCTGACCAGCGCGCTGGGGCTGACGACGCTCGCCTTCGGCTGGCGCATGCCGGATCTGACCGAGGCCGGAATGCTGGTCGCCATCGGCATCCTCGGCGGCTTGGGTCAGATCCTCCTCGTCCAGGCCTATCGCTTCGGCGACGCTTCGCTGATCGCGCCCTTCGAATACTCGACGATGATCTGGGCCGTGCTGATCGGCTGGTTCGTTTTCGGCGAATGGCCGGTCTCGACCATCCTGATCGGTGCGGCCATCGTCATCGCCTCGGGGATTTACGTTATCCTGCGCGAGCAGCGCCTCGGCGTCCTCAAGCGCGAGCAGCGCGAGATCAGCTCGACCCGGCCGACCTGAGCCACGCGCCGCGTTGCCGCGGCTTGCCCCGCGCCACGGCAAGAGGCATTGTCCGGCGAGACAAACATTTTCGTTCGATCGTGCAAACGATCCGACAGGCGAGGCAGGCCGGTTCACATGGGTATCGAGACGAAAGAGCGTGGCGGACGCGAGTTCGATTCCGGGGCTCACGTCATCTCGGGGCAGCTCGGCAAGACGATCCAGCGCCTGCGCAAGGCCTACAACTTCTCGCTCTCCGAGCTCGCCGAACAGTCCGGCGTCGCCAAGTCGATCATCAGCCAGATCGAGCGCAACGAGACCAATCCGACGCTGGCGACGATCTGGCGTCTGTCCCAGGCGCTCGACATCTCGATCGAGCGGGTGCTCTCCAGCGGCGAGGAAGAGCCCTTCATCGAGAAGACGGCCCGTGCCGACACGCCGATCCTGGTCTCCGAGGACGGCAAGCTGAAGCTCGCCATCGTCGGCTGGATCAAGACCGTCGAATGGCTGCAATGGTACGATGTGCAGTCGGAGCCCGGCGGCGAACTCGATTCCGAAGGCCATCAGCGCGGCTCGATCGAGTCGCTCTCCGTCACCTCCGGCGAGTTCGAGGTCGAGGTCGGCGACATCGTCCAGCGCGCCAAGGCCGGCGAGACGCTGCGCTATCGCTGCGACCGCCGCCACATCGTCCGCTGCGTCGGCAGCGAGCCGGGCACCGCGATGATGGTCTGCATCCTCAAGGCCGCGGTGATGGAATAGTGCGGACGCTCTAGCGTGAGAGACGGCCTTCGTCGTCGATCAGGGTCAGGCGTTCGGGCACTGCGCCGCCCCAGCGCCAGAGAACGAGATTGATATCCTCGGCTTTGGAACCCGCCGCGAAACTGCGCACCATCAGGCCGCGATAACCGTCAGCGACCAGCGTGAGTGCAAGTTCCTGCGTCGGGGCCTGCCCATCCTGGCGCATCCTGTCGCGCCAGCCAGCATCGGCGAGGGCTTCACGGGACAGGCCGATGCGGGCGAGCCCAGCCTCGTCACGACTGTCGAAAATCGCGTCGATATCGGCGTCGTAAGAGACGAGCGTCGTCGGCTGCAGGCTGCCGGCCTGGTTGGCCTCTCTCAGGGCCGTCGTGACCGCGAGCGAGAGATAGAGCGCCGCCATGCCCCTCGGGTTGAACCGGCCTCCGTACAGAGCCGCACCCTGGCCGGACAGCGGCTCACGCGCATAGACGGGATTCAGCGCCCGGTAGAGCGTTCCACGATATCGCATTGCATCAGGCGTGAACGCCTGCGTCGATCGCATCAATGTAGTCGAGTACGTCGTCGGCGCGCCCGCCCCGCACCAACTGCATCGCCGTCTGACCGGAGAAGCCCGCCAGCGGCTCGGAGCGGTACCAGGCATAGGCGATCAGGGCCGACCCGAAGCGCGGCTCCACCTTGTTGATGATTTCGACCATTTCGCGCAGGCGCCGCTGCGTCCTGTCGGAGCGCACCCGCTCGCGGCGCTGCACCGCGTCGCGGCCAAGCCCCGCCGTGCGGGCAACCTCCTCGCTGGTCGTGCGCCAGGCCTCCGCGATCTTGCGCGGTGCGAACAGGCCGTGATCAGCATATTGAGCCAGGGACATGACAGCCTCCGAGCCACCCAGACCGACGTGATATAGCGTCAATCGGCGCGGTGCTCAAGGTAGCCAGCCGGAGTCAACCTCCCGTCTTCACCGGCCTCGGCGGGCCCTGCACCGCCGGAAGCGACTTCAGATATTCCGCCATCGCCTGACGGTCGGCCTCCGGCAGTTGCGCCGTGTTGCGCACCACCGCCGCCATCGTGCCGCCGACGCTGTCGAAATTGGGCGTGAAGCCGGTCTTGAGCAGTTCGGCGATCTCGCCCTTCGACCATTTGCCGAGCGCCTCGGGCGTCTGGGTGATGTTGGGGACGAACCCCCTGCCCTCCGGATCCGGCCCGCCGGCGAAGCGCGTCGCGGGAATGATGGCGCCCAGCGCATTGCGGTTGGAGTGGCATTCGGCGCAATGACCCGGCCCGTTCACCAGATAGGCGCCGCGGTTCCACTCCTCGCTCTTCGTCGGATCGGGCCGGAAGGCGCCGCGCTCGAAGAACAGCAGCTTCCAGCCGCCGACGACGCGGCGGATGTTGAAGGGGAACGGGAGTTCATGCGGCGGCGCCCGGCCCTCGACGGGGGTGAGCGTGCGGATATAGGCGAAAAGATCGGCCAGCGCCTTGGGCGGCATCAACCGGTAGGAGGTATAGGGGAAGGACGGGTAGTAGTGCTGGCCTTTCGGCGAGACCCCAGCCGCCATCGCGTCGACGAAGTCCTGAACGCCCCAATTGCCGATGCCGTCGCGCGTATGGGGCGAGATGTTGGGCGCGTGAAAGGTTCCGAAAGGCGAATCCAGCGCGAGTCCGCCGCCGAGCCTCAGCTTATCGTCCTGGTTCGGCGTCGCATGGCAGGAGGCGCAGCCGCCCGCGGCGAAGAGGATGCGCCCGTTCTCGATGTCGGGCGCTCCCAGCGTGCCGATCTCGGGCGACGGCGAGACCACGCGCGGGTCGGTGAGCAGATAGAAGCCGGCCAGTCCCACCGCAGCCAGCAGCACGAGCGTGACCAGCAGACGGCGAAGGCGCAGCATCTCGAGACTCCCCGGAAGACGGAAAAGACGTGCCGCGGCCAGGGCCGCGGCACGCGCATGTCAGCACAACGTGACCGGAGCCGGAAAGCTCCCTCGGCCGCCTCGGCGGCCGACGTCACTTCTTGATGCGGTAGACCTCGTGGCAGCTGCCGCAATTCTTGGTCGCATTGCCGAAGGCGGTGCGGAAGCTCGCGACGTCGGTTGCCGTGCCGATCGCGGCGGCATCGGTCTCGAATTTGGCGAAAGCGGCCTTGAAGCCGGCCTGGTCCTCCCAGATCTTCGGGGCCGCGGTGGTCTCGCCGCCGGTCTTGCTGTTGTCGGGATAGAGGCCCGGCATCTTCTTGGCCGAATCGACATAGGCCTTGGCGATCGCCTGAGCCTTCGCGGCCTCAAAAGGCGCTTCGCCCTTCGCGATCGCGGCGCCGTCGCGCGTCGCCGCACCGACGGCCTTCATCGCGTTGCGGCGTTCGGTGATCGGATCCGACTGGGCGAGGACGGCTGTGACGCCCAGTCCCAGAATGGCGGCGACGGCGATGGTGCGGATCATGGCGCTTCCCTGAAGGCTTCGGTCGCCGGGGCGGCGCCGATTGGAACCGTTCCAGATCATCCGATCCGGCCGCCGTCGCCAAGTGCCATTCGCGTGAGCAGTCTTGCGCGAACGCAAGACTGCCCTTGCGTCAGAGCCGGTAGCCAGCGTCCTTCAGGGCGTTGAACACCTTCAGCGGCGTCGCCGGCATGTCGATGGCTTTGATGCCAGCGGCCCGGTCCAGCGCATCGACCATGGCATTCATTACCGCCGGGCAGGCGCCGATGGCACCAGCCTCGCCCGCCCCCTTCACGCCCAGCGCATTCGTGACGCAGCGGACATTGCGCGTCTCGAAATGGAAGTTCGGGATGTCGATGGCGCGCGGCAGCGCATAATCCATGAAGGTCGCCGTCAGCATCTGCCCGGAGGAGTCGAAGCGGATCTCCTCCATCAGCGCCTGGCCGATGCCCTGCGCCGCGCCGCCATGGACCTGGCCCTGCAGCATGGTCGGGTTCAGCGTCATGCCGAAATCGTCGACCACGACGTAGTTGACGATCTCGGTCGCGCCGGTCTGCGGGTCGATCTCCAGCTCGCAGACATGGGTGCCGTTCGGATAGGTTGCCTCCGGCGGCTGCCAGCTCTGGTGGACGCGCAGCTTCTCGGTGGTCGCTCCGGGCAGTGCCGCGATAGCGGCGAGGTCGAGCGCCTTGTCGGTGCCGACGACGCGCACCGCCCCGTCGACGATCTCGAGGTCGCCGATCCCGGCCTCGAGCTTCTCGGAGGCGAGCTGCTTCAGGTTGTCGGAGAGGATCGAGGTCGCCTTGTCGAGCGCCGCGCCGCCGACGGGGATCGAGCGCGACCCGCCGGTGCCGGAGCCGGTCTCGACCTTGTCGGTGTCGCCCTGGATCACGCGGATGCGGTCCATGGGGATGTCGAGATGCTGCGAGACGAGCTGCGAATAGGCCGTCTCGTGCCCCTGCCCGTTCGACTGCGTCCCGATCAGCACCGTGACGGTCCCGTCCTTCTCGAGGATCACGGTCGAGCTCTCGGGCCCGCCGCCGCCGCAGGCCTCGATATAGCTGGCCATGCCGATGCCGCGAATCTTGCCGGACTTGTTGGCGGCCTTGAGGCGGGTCTTGAAGCCCTTCCAGTCCGCCACCTCCATGGCGCGGCGCATATGGCCCTCGAACTCGCCGGAATCGTAGACCGGGCCGGTCTGGGTCTGATGCGGCATCTCGCTCGGCTTGACGAAGTTGAGCGCGCGCACCGCGTCCGGCGTCTTGCCCGTCTCGCGGGCGATGGCGTCGACCAGCCGCTCGATCAGATAGGCCGCCTCGGGGCGCCCCGCGCCGCGATAGGCGTCGACCGCCATGGTGTTGGTCAGGATGCCGCGGAAGCGCACATGCACGGCCGGGATGTTGTAGCAGCCCGGCGTCATCGTCGTGCCGACCCAGGGGATGAAGGGCCCGTATTGCGAGAGATAGGCGCCCATCTCGGCCGCGAGATCCACCTTCAGGGCGATGAACTTGCCGCGCTTGTCGAGCGCCATCGTCGCGGTGGCGAGATTGGCCCGGCCATGGGTGTCGGCGAGGAAATGCTCGGTCCGGTCCGCGACCCAGCGCACGGGGCGCTTCAGCTTCTCCGCCGCGACCATGGTCAGCGGGTATTCGCGGTACATGAAGATCTTGGTGCCGAAGCCGCCGCCGACATCCGGGGTCACCACGCGGATGCGCGATGGATCGACCTTGAGGATGTTCTTGGCGAGGATGTCGCGCGTGCCATGGCTGCCCTGGCTGCCGAGCGTCAGCGTCCAGCGCTTCGCCGCCTTGTCGTACTCGGCGATGCAGGCCCGGGTCTCCATGTAGTTGGAGGCGAGGCGGTTGTTGACGATCGTCACGGAGATCGTGCGGTCGGCCTTGGCGAAGGCGGCGTCGGTCTTCGCCTTGTCGCCCTGCTCGGCCTCGAAGGCGACATTGCCCGGCCGGTCCGGCCAGAGCTGCGGCGCCTTGGGATCGAGCGCCTCCTCGATCCCGGTGACGGAGGGTAACGTCGTCCACTCGATGTCGATCGCCTCGGCGGCGTCGCGGGCCTGGGCCAGCGTCTCGGCGACAATGAAGGCGACGGCTTCGCCGACATGGCGCACGGTGTCGGTCGGCAGCACCGGCACGGGCAGCGGCTTCACCGGCTCGCCCGAGATCGTCTTGATCAGTCCCTTGCAGGGCAGATCGCCGAGATGGGCGACGTCCTCGCCCGTCAGGATCAGCTTCACGCCCTTCATCCGGCGCGCCGTCTCCTTGTCGCGGATCTTGAAGGTGGCATGGGCGTATTGCGAGCGCAGGACGAAGGCGTGCAGAGCCCCCTCGACGGCGGTGTCGTCCGTGTAGCGCCCGGCCCCCGTGGTCAGGCGCTGATCCTCGACGCGGCGGACCGGCTGTCCGAATCCGAATTTCATGGGGCGCATGGCCGAAAGTCCCTCAGATTGGTCGAATGAAACACTGAAATAGAATCGGGCCGCGGTCAGCCCCGCCGGATCGCGCGCGGGGATGCACGCAGCGCATCGCCCTTACCGCGGCATCCGCGCCGCGGTCTCAGACAGGCTGACCATCATGTTGTAGTTGTTGACGATCCAGTTGGCGTCGTTGGCGGCGCCACGGCGGACATCGCCCTTGCTCTTGGCGAGCTTGTCGGAAAAATCGCGCAGTTTGCCGAGCCAGGACCCGGCCTGGCTGTCGATCATCAGCGACGTGCCAGGGTTCTTGTCCTTGAACGCGTCGAGTTCGCGGATTGCGGCGGCGTAATCGGCGACGGTGGCGCTGAAAGCCTTCAGATCGACGATCGGCTTCTCGTTGCTGGGCATCTGATCCATCACGGACCGTGCGTTGATCATCACATTGCGGATCTGCCAGCGGGCGGAGCGCCCTTCGCGCTGCTCGACCGAGGCGAGTTCGCGCTGGTCGAGCCCCTTCTTGTAGTCGCGCATCAGCGCATCCAGCCGAGCGCGCTCGGCGAGGAAGCTCTGCGCCGCGGGCACCATCAGCCCGTGCAGCTTCTGCCCCTCGGCGAGATTGTCGTCGCGGTAATCCTTGCGGTCGTAGTAGCGCTCGGCCCGCGTGATCAGGGGCGCCAATTCCTGATAGGCCTTGATGTAGGCGGCGACGGAGGCATCGATCGCCGGCAGCTTCGGCTCCCGCGTCAGGAACTCCTCGGCCTTCCGGATCTCGCCGGTAACGTCGTAGAGGCTGTAGAGCCCGTAGCCGATATAGCGCTCCTTGCCGGTCGGCCCCTTCTTCAGATCGACCCAGCTGCCATAGCGCTCCCAAGACTGGATCGCCCGCAGCGTGCGGTTCATCAGCGCCGTATAGGCGTTCGACTTGGCGATCGCCGTCTGGAGCTCGGCATCCTGGACCGGAGCCGTGCGTGCGGACGGAGCGGCGGGTGCCTGCGCGACGGCGGCGCCGGGCGCGACAGCGAGAAGGACGGCGGAAAGTGCGCCGCGGAGACCGTTTTGGATCGTCATGCGTCAGCTTTCGTCAAGATCGGCGGGCTGGACGGAGCGCTGCGGCTCATCCCTGCTCCACCGGCTCGCCCCGCATCGCCCAGTCCTTGAAGCCACCGAGATAATGGCTGTCGACATCGAGCCCGGCCGATTGCGCGAACTCCAGCGCCCGCAGCGAGCGCACGCCGGCGGCGCAGGAGAGCACGAGCTTCTTGCCGGGCTCATTGGGCAGATCCGCGGGGTCGAAGCGCGAGAGCGGCCGCGAGACCGAACCCGGAATATGCCCGGCGGCGAATTCATGCGGCTCGCGGACATCGACGATCAGGATGGAGCCGTCGGCGAGGCCGGCCTTGATGTCGTCGATGTCGAGATCGTTCACGGTCACGGGCAGGCTCCGGCGCAATCACTCCAGCAGCTTCACCAGATAGAGCGTGAGCGCGGGAAATGCCACCACGACACCCAGCCGCAGGATGTCGGCCGCGACGAAGGGCAGCACGCCGCGATAGATCTGCGTCACGGGCACGTCGCGCGCCAGCGAGGCGACGACGAAGACGTTGAGGCCGATCGGTGGGCAGGTCATGCCGATGCCGACGACGATCAGCACGAGGATGCCGAACCAGATCGCGACATCGTCCGTCGGCATTCCGAAATCGAGCGCGGTCACGATCGGGAAGAACACTGGCAGCGTCAGCAGGATCATCGCCAGCTCGTCCATCACCCCGCCGAGCACGATATAGAACAGCAGCAGGCCGATCAGCACCGTGTAGGGCGCCCAGCCGGAAGCGGCGATCATCTCCGCCGCCGCGGTCGGCACCTGGGTCAGGGCGAGGAAGGCATTGAAGACCTCCGCCCCGAGCAGGATCGCGAAGATCATCGCCGAGGTCTCGGCCGTCTGCAGGATCGCCTGACGTACCGCAGCGGGCGTCAGCGTGCGACGCACAAGGCCGATGACGAGCATGACGAAGGCGCCGACCGAAGCCCCCTCCGTCGGCGTGAAGACGCCGCCATAGATCCCGCCGACGACGACGACCGCGACCAGCAGCGCCGGGATGATGCCGAGCAGCGGCCGCACGCGGTCGGCCCAGGCGATGCGCGGCTGCGCCGGAACCCAGTCAGGGTGACGGCGGCTCATCAGCGCGATCGTGACGCAGTAGAACGCGGCCGCCAGCAGGCCCGGGATCAGCGCCGCCTTGAACAGCTTGGCGATGTTCTGCTCGGTCGAGATCGCATAGACGACCAGGATGACCGAGGGCGGGATCAGGATGCCCAGCGTGCCGCCGACCGCGATCACCCCGCAGGAGAAACCGGGATCGTAGCGGTAGCGCCGCAGCTCCGGCAGCGCCGCGCGCGAGAAGGTCGCGGTCGTCGCCACTGCCGAACCGCAGATCGCCCCGAAGCCGGTGCAGGCGCCGATCACCGCCATGCCGAGCCCGCCGCGCCGGTGCCCGACCAGCGCAGCGGCGGCCTTGAACAGATCGCCGGCGAGCCCCGAGCGCTCGGCGAAGGCGCCCATCAGCACGAACAACGGGATCACCGACAGCGTGTAATTGGCGAAGATCTGGTAGGGCGTGGTGCGGATATAGTTCAGGAACGGGTCGAGCCCGTTGAGCTGGATGTAGCCGACGCCCCCGACCAGCATCATGGCGAGCCCGATCGGCAGCCGCAGCGCCATCAGCGCGAGCAGAACGACGAAGCCCGTGATGGCGATAGCGAAACCGCTCACGCTGTCTGCCTCAGCAGGCGCCGCGCACTGACCATGGCCGAGACGGACACCAGCAGCGCGAGCGCGGCACAAAAGCCGATCGGCAGATAGCTCGGCACCAGCAGCACCATGCTGGTTTCGCCGGTGCCGAAGGCCGCCCGCGCCCCCACCGCGAGCCGCCAGGCGATCAGCGCCATCACCAGCGCATAGACCATGTCCCAGCCCGCATCGATGCGGCGCTGCCAGCGCTCGGGCAGCTTGAGTGTGAAGGTGTCGACGAAGATGTTGCCGCGGCGCAGCTGGCACCAGGGCAGGAAGCAGAAGGCGGCGAGCGCCGTCGCCATCTGCACCAGCTCGAAATCACCCGGCACGCCGGCCCCCCCGACGAAATCGGAGCGCAGCGTGACACTGATCACCACCGTCACCGAGAGCGTGATCAGCAGCACGCCGCCCAGAAGGGCGACGCTCTGGACCACGCGCTCGAACGCCGATGGCGCAATCTCCCCCCGATCCTGCGCCATCGTCCCGGTCAGGCCGCCTTTTCGTGTTTGGCGAGCGCGGCCCTCGCGCTGGCGAGCAGCTTCTCGCCGTCGAGGCCCTTCTCCTTGGTCGACTTGATCCAGGCCTCGATGACCGGCTCGGTGGTCTTGCGCCAGCGCGCGGCCTCCGCCTCCTCGATCACGGTGATGGTGTTGCCGCGCTTGCGCACCATCTCGGAGACGGCGATGGCCTGCTCGTCCCAGACCTTTCCGGCCATGCCGGCCGCAGCGGCGCCGGAATTGCGGTCGATGATCGCCTTCAGGTCCGGCGCCAAGGCTTCATACTTCGCCTTGTTCATCGCCAGGATGAAGGTCGCGACATAGAAGGTCGGCGAGCCCGGAATCTCGGTGTGGAACTTCACGAGTTCCTGCACCTTCACCGAGGGCACCACCTCCCAGGGAATGACCGCGCCGTCGATGACGCGCTGCGCCAGCGATTCCGGCACCTGCGGCACCGGCATGCCGATGGCGTTGGCACCGAGCGCCTTCAGCGCCTCGCCGGCGAGACGCGTCGGGAAGCGCAGCTTCAGGCCCTTGAGGTCCTCCATCGTCTTGACCTGCTTGTTGGCGTGGATCAGCCCGTGATCATGCGCCCAGACGCAGATCGGGTGGACGTCCTTCAGCTCGGTGGCGAGGTTCTGCTGGGCGTATTCGGTCAGCGCCAGCGAGTTCACCAGCGCGCGCTTGTTGGCGACGAAGGGCAGCTCGAAGGCCTCGAGCCCGGTGAAACGACCCGGCGTGTAGCCCGGCAGCGTCCAGACCAGATCGGCCACGCCGTCGCGGGCCTGATCGAAGAGCTGCGGCGGGGTGCCGCCGAGCTGCATCGACGGGAAGATGTCGATCTTGATGCGGCCGTTGGATTCGGCCGCGACCTTGTCGGCCCAGGGTTTCAGGAACTTGGCATGGCCGACGGCGACCGGCGGCAGGAAGTGGTGCATCTTCAGCGTCACCTCCTGCGCATTCGCGCGGGTGGCACGCAGAACCAGCGGGGCGGCGACGGCAGCGCCGGCCCCCGTCAACAATTGGCGGCGATCGAACCTCATGACTTCCCTCCCGAGGATGTCGTTTGTTGCCCGGCGCGGCTCCCCCTCCGGAGCCTGCGCGCGGCCTTGTCTTCACCTTAGCACGACCGGCGGCGAGTCTGGGCCTTTCGGCCCGCCCGCTTCTGGATCGTCGAGATCGTTGCCGACGCAACCAAATCCGTCAAGGCCCCGTCTGGCCTGCGGACGTGCCGCGCAAAAAACCGCGCCCCGGAGGGCGCGGTCATCATCAGCCGATGCGAAGCGCTCAGGCCTGCGCCGGAATCCGCAGCACCCAGCCGGGCTGGATTAAATCGGGGTTCTTCACCGGCGGCGTGTTCGCCTTCACGATGTCGGTGTATTTTGCGCCCTGGCCCTTGCCGTAGTGCTCCTCGGCGATCTTCCAGAGCGTATCGCCCTTCTTCACCGTGTAGAACACCGCGGCCGGCACCTCCTTGGCGACGATGAGATCGGATTCGACACTGGCGATGCCGGCGGTGTTGCCGAGCGCGAGGATGATCTTCTCCGCCTCCTCGGTGGTCATCGCCTTGCCCGAGACCTTGACCTTGTCGCCATCGACGCTGATCGCGACGTCGGAGGGGAGCCCGTGTCCAGCGAGTTCCTTCTGCAATGCGTCGGGCGTCGCCGCCTTGGCCGAGCCGAAGATCTTGGCTCCGGCATCCTTGATGAAGCTGAACAGGCCCATGTCGTTCCTCCGTCGTTGGGTCTCCATCAAGCCCAACAGTGGTGACATGTTCAAGGCACTCGGGCGACCGGGTGCGATTTTGCGGCCGGGATGCCGTAGCGGGAAGCCAGATCATTTCGGGCCAGCGATGGGCAAAGGGGTTTCCTCCGAACGCGGGCACTGTCACAAGCGCCGCGCAATTCCCATCCGGAGCAGACCGATGCTGACCCTCGCCCAGGCCCAGACGATCATGACCACCGCCCTCGCCCATGCCCAGAGCGCCGGCTTCAAGCCGCTGACGATCGCGATCCTGGACGCGCGCGGCGCGCAGAAGCTCTTCACGGCGCAGGACGGCACCAGCCTGAAACGCGGCGAGATCGCCATCGGCAAGGCCCATGGCGCGGTCGCGATGGGCATCGGCTCGCGCGCCCTGCACAAGATGGCGCTCGAGCGGCCCTATTTCGTCGAGGCGGCAACCCATGCCGTCGGCGGCTCGCTCGTCCCGGTGCCGGGCGGCGTGCTGATTCGCGATGCGGCTGGCACGCTTCTGGGGGCGATCGGCGTCTCTGGCGACACGTCCGACAATGACGAGGCTGCGGCGCTGGCGGGCATCACCGCCGCCGGCCTGGTCGGCGACACCGGCGCCTGATCCGAAAGCCCGGCGCGGCTCAGTGAGCCAGCGCCGAGGAGACCATGTCCCGGCTCGCCGGCGCTGCCGGCGAGCCCAGCCGCAGTGAATCGCGCACCTGCTGCGAGGGCGCGGCAAGGAGGGAGGGCAACAGCCTGTCGCCCTCGGCGACCAGCGGCTCCTCCTTCAGCGGCGGCAGCGGCAGCAGTTCCTCCGCCGGCTCGGCCGGGGCCGGGGCGACGCGCTCGCGCAGCTCCGCAAAGGCCCCTTCGATCGGGTGGAAGCTGAAGCGGACCCGATGCGTGCCCGCCGGGACCTGAACGGCCCGGAACAGCACATTCGCCTTCAGGATGTCGGCGTCGACACCATCCACCTGTGCCCGCCACCAGGGATGATAGATGTCGTTCAGCACGACGAAGCCGGCGGCCGAACTCGTCACCTCGATCTCGACCTCGGTGTTCTGGTAGCGCTTCACCGTGACGTCCGCACGCACCTGTGCAGGCCCCTCCGGCATGGCGACCGGTGGCTCGGCATCGAGCAGGACGGCCTGCTGCGGGTCGACCTCGGGCCAGCGTCCACTCTGCTTCATCGCGTCGAAATCGGCGAGTTCCCAGCCACCGACGAACTGCACGCGCGGCAGCGCCCGCGGGTTCTCGTAGACATAGCCTTCCTTCGTGCGCGCGATCAGCCGGAGGTCGCCCTCGCGCAGCGTGTGGTCGATTTGTTCGATCGGCAGCGGCGAGGCGATGTAGCGCAGCCCCAATAGATTGGCGAGGCGGCAGCGATAGGACGGAAACAGCGGCGTGAACTTGCGCTGATCCGGCCCGGCGATGGTGTCGCGCGTGCCCACCGCATCCGAGAAATCGGCGAGGCGCAGCGGGTTGTAGCCGAGCGTGTGATCGAAGCCGTGGACCATGCCGGCATTGGGCCATTCGAAGCCCATGCCGAGCAGCTCCACCCGGTCCCGCCGCGGCGACCCTGCGGGCTGGGCCGTCAGCCGCTTCAGAACCTGAACCGTCTCGTTGCGCGTGTCGGGGCGCAGCACGTCATAGATGTCGGGCGCCAGAGCCGTCGATTCGTTCGGCCCGTTGTTGGCGCCGAGATCCGCCGCGACGACACCGGCCACGAGCAGTGTAGCCGCGACAGTGCCGAGGCCTCGCCTGAGCCGGCTCAGCCCGTGAAGCAGGGCCAGCGCGAGGGACAGCCAGAGCAGGGCAAAGGCCACCGGCTTGAGCGCTTCCGTCAGCCGCCCCTGCTGCGACGAAACCAGCAGCGCGAGACCAGCCAGCACGACCACGAAACCGGCACCCCACAGCCAGTCGCGTCTCGTCAGACCGGGCTGCGGCTCGCTGAACAGACGATGCAGCATGTAGCCGGACAGGAGCGCACCGAGAGCACCGATCAGGAAGGTGGCATCGGCCGGCCGGCGGAAGGCGTCGATGCCCGGCAGATGGTGGTAGAAAGCGGCAAAGGCCGGCGTGTAGCGGCCGAGCGCGAACAGCACCATCAGCGCGAACAGGAGGGTGAAGGCGCGCACGCCCTTGTCCCAGAGCCAGCCGCGGCTCAGCCCGGGCACGACCAGAAGCAGCGCCGGCAGCGCCCCGAAATAGACCTGCCCCATATTCTGCGACAGGAACAGCTCCTTGGCGTCCCAATGCGGGCTGTAGGGCCCCCAGAAATCGACCTTCGGGTCCTGTGCGCCGAAGAGATCGGCGACGAAGGCGGTCAGCAGCGAGGCCGGATGCAGCGATCCGCGCCCGGCCTCGACCAGATCCACGGCAGGTCGCGTCGTCGCTTCGGCGAAAAGCCAGGTCCAGAGCAGCGGCAGCGCCACGACGCCGAGGCCGACGACGGCGGCGAGGGAGCCCGGCAACAGGCTGGCGCGGAACGCCGGCCAGCCGCCCGAGAGCCAGTGCGCCACCACCACGCCAATCAGGATATAGGCGCCCAAGAGCGCAACCTGATCGGGCTCGACCATCATCATCCCGGCGGCGAAGCCCGCCAGCGCCCCCGCCGCCAACGAGGCACGCTGCAGCATCCGCAGGGTCAGCCACAGCGCGATGGCGAAGAAGGCGAGGCTCGCAATCTGCCCGACATGCTGGACCCGCCAAGCGGCCGAGGCGCCAAAGGCGAAAACGAGCGCCGCGAGCAGGCCGCCGGCCGGATGCCAGTTCCGGTCGCGAAAGATCATCATCACCGCCAGCCCGCCCGCCAGCAGATGGGCGAGCACATAGGCGTCGACGGCGCGGAAGCTCGGCGAGGGAACGAGCGCCGCAAGAAGGATGGCGGGGGAGAAGATCAGCGACTGCGGGTCGGCGACCTGCGGCGAGCCGCCGAAGACGTTATGCGTCCAGAACGGAGACTGGCCCGAATGGAGCGCCCGCGCCAGGAACTGGATTTGCGCCTGAAAATGCGCCTTGGCGTCGAACGGGATGGTGACCGCGCCCGATAGCCAGGGCCAGCAGAGCAGAGCCCAGACACAGATGAAGGCCATGGCCGCCAGCCCGTAGCCGGCGACCCTTCTCGAATGCGTGTCCAACGGACCCCCCGGTCCCTCGTCCTTGCCAGAGGCCCCCGGATTGGCAGCCACAGTCCAGCCTGTCAGTGGGCGAACCATGCCCGCGACGAGGTGAACCGAAACTGAATGAAATCACGCAGCCGTGATCACGACTTTCCGTTAGGTAAGCGATTGGTTGCGGCGATGGGAGAATCCGTGCGGCTCAACGCCCTTGCGCCAGCCATTGCGCCAGAATGCGCCGCTCATCGGCCGTCATTCCGGAAAGATTGTTGGGCGGCATCGCATGGGTCATCACCGCCTGGACGCGGATCGCGCGCGCATGGGCCGCGATCGTTTCCGGCTCATGCAGGAGGACGCCCTTGGGCGGAATCTGGATGCCGGGCCAGCTCGGCTCGGGCGCATGGCACATCGCGCAGCGTCCGCTGACGATGTTGGCGACGGCCTCCGGTGGCGGCTGCAGCCCGGCCAGCATCACAGGCTTTGTCGCCGGCAATGGCGACAGCCCCAGCCGCTCGCGCCCACCCGGCGAGGATGCCATCGCCACCCAGAAGGCGAGCCAGAGGGCAACCAGCGCGACCGCCCAGGTCCACCAAGGGGATTTAGCGTGGTCGGCGTGGCGGACATTGAAGAAATGCCGGATCAGCGCGCCCGCCACGATGATCAGCGCCACCAGCACCGGGATCACCGCCGAATTGGCATAGGTGACCGGATAGTGGTTCGACAGCATCAGGAACAGCACCGGCAGGGTGATGTAATTATTGTGCAGCGAGCGCTGCTTGGCCGCCTTGCCGTATTTCGGGTCCGGCTTCTCGCCCGCGGTCAGCGCCGCGATGACCTTCCGCTGCCCCGGCATGATGTTGAAGAAGACATTGGCGGTCATGATCGTCGCCATCAGCGCGCCGGTGTGGATCAGCGCGCCGCGCCCGGAGAAGACAGAGGCGAAAGCCCAGCTCGCCGCGACGACATAGGAAAAGCCGAGCACGCCGAGCAGCACGTCGTTGCGGCCCAGCGGCGAGCGGCAGAGCCAGTCATAGAACAGCCAGCCGAACACCAGGGCCGCGATGCCGAGGGCTCCGGCGGCGAGCGGCGAGAGCTGCATCACCGCCGGATCGATCAGATAGAGTTCCGACTGCGCGTAATAGACCCAGACCAGCAGGAAGAAGCCGGAGATCCAGGTCCAGTAGGCCTGCCATTTGTGCCAGGTCAGCTCGGCCGGCATCACGGCGGGCGCGACCAGATATTTCCGCATCTCGTAGAAGCCGCCGCCATGAACCTGCCAGGCGCGCCCCCCCTCGCCCGGCAGAATGTCGGCCGCGGGACGCAAGGACGCGTCGAGATGGATGAAGAAGAAGGACGAGCCGATCCAGGCGATCGCGGTGATCACATGCAGCCAGCGCAGCAGCATGCCGCCCCATTCCATCAGATAGGCGTCGAGCATCGCCGCGGTGGTCCCCTTCAATTGGCGCGCAGGACGATGGACTTCGCCCGCGCCGAAGTTACGGTTGGCGCGAGGCGGCATGCAAGCGCGGCGCCGCGCGGGCAGCGACGAGAACGGCAGGAAGGACGCATGGCGGGACTGACGACGCATATCCTCGACACGCATGGCGGCGTCCCGGCGAAGGGCGTGGCGGTCACGCTCCGCCGCGTCACCGACGGCCAGGCCGAAACGCTGGCGACCACCGTGACCAATGCCGATGGCCGCACCGATGCGCCCCTGCTGACGCCGGAGGCGACGCAGCCCGGTCTCTACGAGCTCGACTTCGCGATCGGCCCCTATTTCCGTGAGCGCGGCGTCGCCCTGCCCGAGCCCGCCTTCCTCGAGACCGTGACGATCCGCTTCGGCATCGCCGACACCAGCCGGCACTGGCATGTACCGCTCAACTGCTCGCCCTATGGCTACACGACCTATCGCGGGAGCTGAGAGCGGCCACGCGACCCGCACCGTCATCCCGGATCTCCGCTGCGCTCCGTCCGGGACGACCCGAGAGTGATGAACTTTGCGTCAGGCGAGACACTTCACAAGTCGCGACAGCGGCTTAGGGTGATCACCTGAATCACATTGCGAGCACCGCTCCCCATGACCGACACCGCCTATCCGCGTGACCTCAAGGGCTATGGCCGCACCCCGCCGCATCCGCGCTGGCCGGGCGGCGCCCGCATCGCTGTGCAGTTCGTGATCAATTACGAGGAAGGCGGCGAGAACAACATCCTGCATGGCGACGCCGCCTCCGAGGCTTTCCTCTCCGAGATCGTCGGCGCCGCGCCCTGGCCCGGCCAGCGCCACATGAACATGGAGTCGATCTACGAATACGGCTCCCGCGCCGGCTACTGGCGGCTCTGGCGGATGTTCACGCAGCGCGCCATGCCGGTCACCGTCTTCGCCGTGGCGAGCGCGCTGCAGCGCTATCCCGAGATCGCGTCCTCGATGCAGGACGCCGGCTGGGAGATCGCCACCCATGGCCTGAAATGGATCGACTATCGCGACGTGCCGGCCGAAAAGGAGCGCGCCGACATCCTCGACTCCATCCGAATTCAGCGCGAGATCACCGGCGAGCGGCCGCTCGGCTTCTATCAGGGCCGCACCTCGCAGAACACGACGCGGCTGATGATGGAGGAAGGCGGCTTCCTCTACACGGCAGATGTCTATGCCGACGAGCTGCCCTATTGGCTGGAAGGGCCGAAGGGGCCGCAACTCGCCGTGCCCTACACGCTCGACGCCAACGACATGCGCTTCGCCACGCCTCAGGGCTTCAACAGCGGCGACCAGTTCTTCGCCTATCTGAAGGACTCCTTCGACCTGCTCTATGCCGAGGGCGAGACCGCGCCGAAGATGATGTCGATCGGCCTGCATTGCCGCCTCGTCGGCCGGCCGGGCCGGGCCGCGGCGCTGGCGCGCTTTCTCGACCATGTCCAAAGCCATGACGATGTCTGGGTCGCGACGCGGCTCGACATCGCCCGCCACTGGGTCCGCCACCACCCGCCGGCCGGGGGCTACCGCCCGTCCGCCGTGCCGAAGGCGCTCTTCGTCGAGGTCTTCGGCCGGATCTGGGAGAACGCGCCCTGGATCGCCGAGGCCACCTTCGACGCCGGGATCACGCCGGCCCATGACAACGCTGCAACCCTGCACGCGGCGATGGTGAAGGTGATGCGCGCCGCCCCGCGCGAGAAGCTGAAGGCGCTCTTGCTCGGCCATCCCGACCTCGCCGGCAAGCTCGCCGCGGCCGGCGAGATGACGGAGGAATCGATCGGCGAGCAGGCCTCCGCCGGGCTCGACCGCCTCACCTCCGGCGAGCGTGCCCGCTTCACGGAAGCGAACGAGGCCTACAAGGCGCGCTTCGGCATCCCCTTCATCATGGCGGTGGCCGGCGCCAGCAAGGACGCGATTCTCGCTGCCTTCGAGACCAGGCTGCAGAGCACGCCCGAGGTCGAGTTCGAGACGGCGCTGGGACAGGTCGAGCGGATATCGCTGCTGCGGCTGAAGGAGATCATGCGGTAACCGCGCCGTCATTCCGGGGCTTCGCAAAGCGAAGAGCCCGGAACCCATAACCGCTGAGCAGGCAGGACGATGTGGACCCGCGCCGCGCGTCTTCTGAGCCTGCTACGGATCTGGATTCCGGGCTCGCTCTGCGAGCGCCCCGGAATGACGACAGGCTCCTCGCGGAGCGGCTTACAACCCGCTGACCAGATGCCCGCCATCGACCGCGACCACCGTCCCGGTCATGTGGCGCCCGGCGTCGGAGCAGAGCAGCAGCAGCGGCCCGTCGAGATCGGCGGGCTCGCCGAAGCGGCGGCTCGGAATGCGCTTGACCAGCGTCGCCCCGACTTCGCTCTCGAGCATATCGCGGTTGATGTCGGTGGCGATATAGCCGGGCGCGAGCGCGTTGACCCGGATGCCATGGCGCGCCCATTCCAGCGCCAGACCCTTGGTCATCTGGATCAGCCCGGCCTTGGAGACGGCATAGGGCAGGACACGCGCCGTCACCCGCTCGCCCAGAATCGAGGCGATGTTGACGATCGTCCCGCCCTGCTTCCCCGCGATCATGACCTGCGCCGCCGCCTGCGCCGCGAAGAAGCAGCCCTTCAGATTGACGTCGAGCTGCGCGTCCCATTGCGCCTCGGTGATGGAGATCGCGGCCTCCGTCTCCCCGATACCGGCATTGTTGACGAGGACGTCGAGCCCGCCGAGCAGCCGCGCCGCCTCCGCCACACCCGCCTGGATCGAGGGCACCGAGGCGACATCCAGCGCCAGCGGCATGACCTGCCCCGGCAACCCGGCGCAGTCCGCCGCCAGCTCTTCCAGCCGCTCGACGCGCCGCGCCGCCGCGACGACACGCGCGCCCTGCCCCGCCAGCAGCCGCACGAAATGCGCGCCCAGCCCCGACGACGCGCCGGTCACCAAGACACGCTTGCCCTTCAGTTCCTCGCCCATGCGTTCCTCGTCTCGTTTCCGCGGAGGGGACACCGGCAGGGGCTGCGGGTCAATCGCGGCGATGGCTGACGCTGCGACCCTTCAGAACCCCGACGCCGTCATCCCGGGCGGAGCGAGGCGAAGACCCGGGATCCATGCCTGAAGCGTTCCGGTATGGATCCCGGGTCTCCCGGAGCCTGTCCTTGGGCCGGCCAAAGGCCGAACACGAGGGGTCGCCCGGGATGACCCGCGGTTGTAAACGGACGGCCTAGGCCGCCTTCATCTCCGGCACCAGGCGCCCGACGCGCTCCAGATCGGCGCGGAAGCGGGCCGTCTCGCGTTCGCGGGCCTCCTCGTCGGGAAGGCGCAGCAGATAGGAGGGGTGGACGGTCGCCAGCAGGGCCGTGCCGTCGTCCAGCACAAGGTCGCGCTCGCGCATCGAGGCGAGCGAGCCGCGATGACCGGTCAGGGCGTGCAGCGCGGTCGCGCCCAGCGCCACGACGAGCTGCGGCTTCACGAACTCCCGCTCCAGCCCGAGCCAGAAGCGGCAGGCCGAGATTTCGCCGGCATTAGGCCGCTCATGGATGCGCCGCTTGCCGCGCAGGGTGAATTTGAAGTGCTTCACCGCATTGGTGACATAGGCCCGGCCGCGGTCGAGCCCGGCCTCGCCCAATACGCGGTCGAAGACCTGACCCGCGGGCCCGACGAAGGGCTTGCCCGCCAGATCCTCCTGATCGCCCGGCTGCTCGCCGACGAACATCACCGGCGCCGTTAGAGGGCCCTCCCCGAACACCGTCTGCGTCGCGTTGTGGCAGAGATCGCAGCGCGAGCAGGTCTTGGCCGACGCCCGCGCTTCATCCCAGGTGGAGAGACCGTCCGTAGCGGGCACGAGCATTTCGCGCTGGCGCTGGCTCTGCCGCAGATGCCGCTGCGGTGGCAGGGTCGGGGCTTTCATCACCATCTTCTCCGCGCGCCGGCCAGCCTGGGCGATCAGCGGAGCAATGAGTTCGGCCTCGGGCAGGTTCCGCCAGTACTTCTCTGGCATCTCTGCCTTCATCGCTTTGATCTTCAGCCGCGCCGGATTGAAGATGTTGGCGTAATAGGTCCGCCAATAGACCTCCATCGCATCGTCGTTCGGCGCGTCGGCCTTCGAGGCACCCTCCCCGAGATGCAGCGTCGTCCCGTCCCAGTGGAGCGAGCGCAGCGGCGTCAGGATCGACCAGCGCATCGCCGCGAAGCGTTCGACGAAGAAGCGCGACACCCGCTCGACGATGTGATGCTCAGGCTCGAACCAGGCTACGAAAGCCTCCCCGCCATCGAGGCCGACAACCTCGCGGAAGCGCACGAAGGCGGTCATCTTGTGCAGGTCGCGCCGCACCGCCTTGGCCATCGCCCGGGCGCTATGGACCTCGTCGTCGGTCACCACATGAAGCAGCGTCGGCTCGCGCTGGAGCCGCAGCAGCAGCCGATAGAGCAGATCGAAGCGGCCGCTGTCGCGATGGCAGACCACTGCCTGCGCCAGTTCGACGAATTCCCGCGGCACCCGCAGATCCGCCCCATTCGCCGGCACCGGCGGCGGCTCGGCCAGCCCGGCGAAGAGCCCGGACGCCTCCTCCCCGATCTGCCAGTCGATCCGCGCCGGCGCCACCTCCGCCAGCGCCAGCGCGCGCGCCTGCCGCCGCCAGCCCTCGAAATCGGCCGGATGGTCGAGACGCGCGACGATGCCGGACTGAGCCATGACGGGGCTCACAGCAAGGCGAGCTGCTGCGGCTTCGGCGCCAGATGCTGCTTCAGCCGCTCGCTGTCGAGAGATGCGCCGGGACGCCAGCCTTCCGCGACAATGAAATGGCGCAGCGTCGTGATCGAGCGCGCGATCTTGCCGACATCCTCCAGACGCAGGCGCCGGAAACGCCGCGTTTCCAAAATCTTGCCGACGCTTTTCGTGCCGAGCCCCGGCACGCGCAGCAGCGTCTCGCGATCGGCGCGGTTGACGTCGACCGGAAAGCGCGCGCGATGCCGCAGAGCCCAGGCGAGTTTGGGATCGACCGTGAGATCGAGCATGCCCCCGGCGCCGTCATCGAGGATCTCGCCGACCTCGAAGCCGTAGAACCGCGTCAGCCAGTCGGCCTGGTAGAGCCGGTGTTCGCGCAGCAGCGGCGGCTCCGAGAGCGGCAGTTGGCGGCTGGCGTCGGGGATCGGGCTGAAGGCGGAGTAATAGACGCGCCTGAGCCCGAAGGAGCCGTAGAGCTGCGCGCTGCGCTGCAGGATCGTCGCGTCGCTCGTCCCGTCGGCGCCGACGATCATCTGCGTGCTCTGCCCGGCCGGCGAGAACACCGGCGCGCGCCGCGACTTCGCCCGCTCCGCCTTGCTCTCCTCGATCTTCAGCCGCAGCCCACCCATGGCGGCGCTGATTTCGCGCGGCCGCTTCTCGGGGGCGAAGCGCTCCAGGGAGACCTCGGTCGGCAATTCGACATTGATCGAGACGCGGTCGGCATAGAGGCCGGCCTGCGCCACCAGATCGGCATTGGCGCTCGGGATGAGCTTGAGGTGGATGTAGCCGCGGAAGCAATGGACCTCGCGCAGCGTCTGCGCCACCCGCACCAGCTCCGCCATCGTGTAGTCGGGCGAGCGGATGATGCCCGAGGAGAGGAACAGCCCCTCGATGTAGTTGCGCTTGTAGAAGCTGACCGTGAGGTCGACGACCTCCTCCACCGTGAAGCGCGCGCGCCGGACATTGCTCGACGAGCGGTTGATGCAGAATGCGCAGTCATAGCTGCAGTAATTCGTCAGCAGGATCTTGAGCAGCGAAATGCAGCGGCCATCCGGCGCATAGGAATGGCAGATGCCCGACCCCGTCGTCGAGCCGAGCCCGCCCTTCAGCGAATTGCGCTTGGTCGTGCTGCTGGAGGCGCAGGAGGCGTCGTATTTCGCCGCATCGCTCAGGATCTCGAGCTTTTCCATCACCGTCAGCTGAGCCACGCCGCGACACTCCGTTCATTATTTGTTCTAGGTAGCGTGGATGTCGCCCGCCCGCCAGAGACCTTTCGTCGCGGCTGCCATCGCCGGAACAGGCGGCGTGTCGGCGCGTTGGGGCGGCACGTCATTCCAAGGAGAACCCGATGTTCCGGATCCTGCTTCTCGTCGCCGTCATCCTGATCGGCTACGACGCCATCGCCCATCAGGGCAGCTACACCCGCAGCGCCTGGGCCAGCGTCGTCGGCCTGACCGACTCCGCCGTGACCAGCGCCAAGCAGCTCGGGCAGGAAACCCGCAGCGAAATCCGCGAGGAAACCGGAACGCGTCCATAAAGGCGCGGCTTAGCGGCGATTTCGGCTGGACTTGCCGGGGCCCAGCTTCGAAACTGATCACAGATCAACAACCGGGACGACAGCGCTTGACCGAGACAGCCTCCGACGCCTCCCGCCCCGCCGACACCGCCGGGCGGGTCGAGGCCCTCAAAGCCGAGATCCTGAGGAAACTCACTTATTCGCTGGGCAAGAACGCCTCCGTCGCCCAGCCGCATGACTGGCTGACGGCCGGCATCCTCGCGGCGCGGGACCATGTCGTCGATGTCTGGCACCGCTCGACCCGCGAGAGCTACGAGACCGGCCGCAAGCGCGTCTATTATCTCTCGCTCGAATTCCTGATCGGCCGTTCGCTGGCGGACGCGCTCAACAATCTCGGGCTGACCGGGGCAATGGCGCAGGCGATGCGCGAACTCGGCGTCGACCTCGCCGCGATCGAAACGATCGAGCCCGATGCCGCGCTCGGCAATGGTGGCCTCGGCCGTCTCGCCGCCTGCTATCTCGAGGCGATGGCCTCGACCGGCGTGCCGGCGCTCGGCTACGGCATCCGCTACGATCACGGCCTGTTCAAGCAGCGCATCGATGGCGGCAAGCAGATCGAGGTGCCCGAGGACTGGCTCTCCTTCCGCAATCCCTGGGAATTCGAGCGCCGCGAGGCCTCCTACAAGATCGGTTTCGGCGGCTCGCTGACCGCGACGCAGAAGCCCGGCGAAGTCTTCTGGGAGCCGGAAGAGACCGTGTTCGCCGTCGCCTATGACACGCCGGTCGTCGGCTGGCGCGGCCGCGACGCCACGACGCTGCGTCTCTGGCGCGCGCGCGCCATGCACCCGCTCTCGCTCGACGCCTTCAACCAGGGCGACATCGTCGGTGCCGTCGCCGAGCGCAACCGCGCCGAGGCGATCTCCAAGGTGCTCTACCCCAACGATTCCACCCCGGCGGGGCAGGAATTGCGGCTGCGGCAGGAGTTTTTCTTCACCTCCGCCTCGCTGCAGGATCTGGTGCGCCGGCATTACCGGCAGTTCGGCCGCCTCGACAATCTCGCCGACAAGGTCGCGATTCAGCTCAACGACACCCATCCCTCGCTGGCCGTCGCCGAGCTGATGCGCCTGCTCGTCGACGAGCATGGCCTGCCCTGGGAGGAGGCCTGGACGATCACCAGCGCCACCATCTCCTACACCAACCATACGCTTCTGCCCGAGGCACTGGAAACCTGGCCGGTGGCGCTGATGGAGCGGTTGCTGCCGCGCCATATGCAGATCATCTTCGGCATCAACGCCCGCTTCCTGGAAGAGGTCCGGCGCTCCAGCGGCGGTGAAAATGTCGATCTCTCGACGATCTCGCTCATCGACGAGCATCACGGCCGGCGGGTGCGCATGGCCCACCTCGCCTTCGTCGGCTCGCACACGGTCAATGGTGTCTCGGCGCTTCATTCGAAGCTGATGGAGCAGACGGTCTTCGCGCCGCTGCACGCGATCTTCCCGGGCCGCATCACCAACGTCACCAACGGCATCACGCCGCGGCGCTGGCTCTTCGGCGCCAATCCCGGCCTGACGAAACTGCTGCAGGAGGTCTGCGGCGACGATCTGACCGACCGGATCGGCAATATCCGCCGCCTCGCCGCCCATACCGGCGACGCCGCGCTGCACCAGCGCCTCGCCGCCATCCGGCGCGAAAACAAGCTGAAGCTGGCGAAAATCATCAGGCAGGACACCGGCGTCACCGTCGATCCCGACGCGCTCTTCGACGTCCAGATCAAGCGCATCCACGAATACAAGCGCCAGTTGCTGAACATCCTCGAGACGATCGCGCTCTATGACGCGATCCGCTCCGAGCCCTATCGCGACTGGGCGCCACGGGTGAAGATCTTCGCCGGCAAGGCGGCTTCCAACTACGGCACCGCCAAGGCGATCATCAACCTGATCAACGATGTCGCCGTCGTCGTGAACAACGACATCACCACCCGCGACCGGCTCAAGGTCGTCTTCCTGCCGAACTACAATGTCAGCGCGGCCGAGGTCATCATCCCCGCCGCCGACGTCTCCGAGCAGATCTCGACCGCCGGGATGGAGGCGTCTGGCACCGGCAATATGAAGTTCGCCCTCAACGGCGCGATCACCATCGGGACGCTGGATGGGGCCAACATCGAGATCGGCGAGCGCGTCGGCGCCGACAACATCGTCATCTTCGGCATGACGGCCGAGGAGGTCGAGGCCGCCAAGCACAATCCCCGCCCGACGAGCGAGGTCATCGCCGCCACGCCGCATCTCGAAGGCGTGCTCGATGCGGTGGCGTCGGGCGCCTATTCGCCGCGCGAACGCGACCGCTATCTCGGCCTCGTCGAGGGGCTGCGCGCCAATGACTGGTTCATGGTGCTCAACGATTTCGAGAGCTACCGCCAGGCCCAGCGCCGCATCGATTCGCTCTGGGCCGACCAGGGGAAATGGTGGCGCATGTCCGTGACCAACACCGCCCATTGCGGCTGGTTCAGCGCCGACCGCGCCATCGGCGAATATGCCGAGCGGATCTGGCACGTGCCGACCTCGCCGGACACCACGGCCGGAGGCTGAGGCGGGTGCCGAGGCCTGCGCTGGTCGCCTGCCCGCTGCCCGCCCGCATGGGCGCCATTGCGGGCGAGGACGGCGTGACCTTCGCTGTCTTCTCCCGCCATGGCGAGCGGATCGACCTTTGCCTCTTCGACGAGACGGGCGAGGCCGAAATAGCCCGCCTGCCCCTGCCCTGCCGCAGCGGCGACATCCATCACGGCCTGCTGCCGGGCGCCGCCCCCGGCCTGCGCTATGCGCTGCGGGCGGATGGCCCCTGGCAGCCCGAGCGCGGCCACCGCTTCGACGCGACGAAGCTGCTGGTCGACCCCTACGCGACGCGGATCGACCGTCCCTTCCGCTGGGACCCGCGTCTGGCCGAGCATGGGACCGACACCGCCGATCTCGTGCCGCGCGGCATCGTCGGCGGCGCACAGCCTGAAGCCGCGAGAGCGCCGGAGCGCGCCCCGGCCTTCATCTACGAACTCGCGGTGAAGTCCTTCACGATGCGCCACACGGCAGTGCCGGAGCGCATTCGCGGCACGCTGGCCGCGCTCTGCGAGCCCGCCGTGATCGACCACATCCGCGGCCTCGGCGTCAGCCATGTCGAGCTGATGCCGGTCGCGGCCTGGATGGATGAGCGCCATCTGCCGTCGCTCGGCCTCGCCAATGCCTGGGGCTACAACCCCGTCAACTTCTTCGCGCTCGACCCGCGACTCGCTCCGGACGGCGCGGCCGACCTCGCAAGTCTCTGCGCGACCTATGCCCAGGCCGGTATCGGCATCATCCTCGACATCGTCCTGAACCACACTGCCGAGAGCGACGAGTTCGGCGCGACGATCAGCCTGCGGGGGCTCGACAACGCCGTCTATTACCGCCACGCCATGGAGGATCCCGGCCGGCTGATCAACGACACCGGCTGCGGCCACACGCTGGCGCTCGACCGCGCGCCGGTCGTCCGCATGGCGATGGACGCGCTGCGGCATTCGCGCCGCCTCGGCGTCGCCGGCTTCCGTTTCGATCTCGGCACGGTGATGGGCCGCTCGGAGACGGGCTACTCGCAGGATGCCCCGCTCTTCGCCGCGATCGGGCAGGACCCCGACCTCTCGCAAGCCATCCTGATCGCCGAGCCCTGGGACATCGGCCCCGGCGGCTACCGCCTCGGCGAATTCCCCGCGCCCTTTGCCGAATGGAACGGCCGCTACCGCGACGATGTCCGCCGCTTCTGGCGGGGCGATGCAGGGCTGGCTGGCGCAGTGGCGACGCGGCTTGCCGGCTCCGCCGATCTTTTCGCCGCCCGCCATCGCGGACCGCAGGCGAGCGTCAACTTCATCGCCGCCCATGACGGCTTCACCCTGGCCGACCTCGTCTCCCATGCGAGCAAGCACAACGAGGCCAATGGCGAGGGCAACCGCGACGGCGAGAACGAGAACCACAGCTGGAACAACGGGGCGGAAGGGCCCACCGGCGATCCCGCCATTCTGGCCGCCCGCGATCGCGACAGGCGCGCCTTGCTGGCGACGCTGTTCCTGTCGCGCGGCGTGCCGATGCTGACGGCCGGCGACGAGTTCGGCCGGACGCAGCACGGCAACAACAATGCCTATTGCCAGGACAACGCAGCCTTCTGGCTCGATTGGGAGGGAGCGAACCGCGACCTGGCGGCTTTCGTGGCCGAGCTCGCAATGGTGCGGGCCGAGCACCCGCTTTTGTCGGCCTCGACCTTTCTCACCGGGGCGGGGAATCCGCTGGACGCACGCTGGCTGAAACCCGACGGGACGCCGATCGCCGATGCGGAGTGGGACCGACTGGACGCGTTTGGCCTGCTGCTGAACGGCAACGGGAAAACCTTGCTCATCGCCGTCAATCGCAGCCGGAACGATGTTGCGCTCTCCCTGCCCGACGGGCCGTCTCAGCGATGGCAGCGCCTCCTCTGCTCGGCAATGGAGGGGAGCGACGATGTCTTACCGGCCCGCAGCGTCAGCCTGTTCGGCAGGTGTGCAGGCCGAGAGCCGTCCCCGCCGTAAGGCCGGTCAATGCATGCAGGACACGGCGAAGCAGAGATCAGCGCGCCATTCCGCAGCCCTGATCGTCAAGCTTCGTAAGGGGCGCCGGGCCACCGGCTTCGGCCCACGCCGAAGCCGGTGTAACGTCACATCAGCACGATCAGCGAGCGGGGCGACAGGGTCAGCTCGGCATCGGCCTTGAGCCCCTTGCGACCTTCGTCCGAGCTCGGACCCGTGTCAGTGTCGAGAACCACCGACCACGACCCCTTTTTTACCCGCGGCGGAATCTTGAAGGGAACATCGCCGTCGAAGGCGTTGAAAAGAATCAAGGCTTCGTCCCCGCCCTGCTCGACGTCTGGCATGTGCATCAGCAGGCCGATGGCGAGCAAGCCCTCGTCGTCCCAATGCTCTTCCTGCTGGTCGCCGCCGGCGGGATTGACCCAGCGCAGCAGGCAGCCGTCACGGAAGGAGGCGCGCCGGAAGATCGGGTGGTCGGCCCGCAGCTGCGTCACACGCTGGACGAAGCGGGTCAGAGCATGGTCGCGCTCGGTCAGCTCCTCCCAGCGCATCCAGGCAATCTCGTTGTCCTGGCAATAGACGTTGTTGTTGCCGCGGTTCGAGTGGCCGTGCTCGTCGCCCGCCAGCAGCATCGGCGTGCCGTGCGAGAGCAGAAGCGTCGCGAGCAGGTTGCGCTTCTGACGCTCGCGCGCCGCGATGATGCCCTCATCCTCGGTTGGGCCCTCGACGCCGAAATTGAAGGACAGGTTGTGGCCGTGGCCGTCATTGTTGTCCTCGCCATTCGCCTCGTTGTGCTTCTCGTTGTAGGAGACGAGATCGTTGAGCGTGAAGCCGTCATGGGCGGTCAGGAAGTTGACGCCCGCCCAGGGCCGGCGCCCGCGCAGATCGTAGATGTCGCCCGAGCCGGTGATGCGCGCGGCGAGATCGCGGATGATGCCGGGTTCGCCCTTCCAATAGGCGCGGGTGGTGTCGCGATACTTGTCGTTCCACTCGCCCCAGCCGGGCGGGAAGCCGCCGACCTGATAGCCGCCCGGACCGATGTCCCAGGGCTCGCCGACGAGCTTCACCTTGCGCAGGACCGGGTCCTGGCCGATCGCGTCGAAGAATCCGCCGCGCTGGTCGAAGCCATGCGGCTCGCGCCCGAGAATGGTGCCGAGATCGAAGCGGAATCCGTCGACCTCCATGACCTCGACCCAGTAGCGCAGCGAATCCAGGATCATCTGCAGCACGCGCGGATGGCTCGTGTTGACCGTGTTCCCGGTGCCGGTGTCGTTGATGTAGAAGCGCGGCTCGTCCGGCATCGTCCGGTAATAGGCGAAGTTGTCGATGCCCTTGAAGGAGAGCGTCGGCCCCATCTCATTGCCTTCGGCCGTGTGGTTGTAGACCACGTCGAGGATGACCTCGAGCCCGGCATCGTGGAACTTGCGGACCATGTCGCGGAAGGAGGCGAGATGCGCCTTGCCTTCGTAGCGCTGCATCGGCGCGAAGAAGCCGATCGTGTTGTAGCCCCAGTAGTTCGTCAGATTCTTGGCGGCGAGGTGATGGTCGTCGAGATAGGCATGCACCGGCAGGAGCTCGACCGAGGTGACGCCGAGGCTCTTGATGTAATCCACGACCGCCTTCTCGCCGAGCCCGTCGAAGGTGCCGCGAAGATCCTCCGGCACCGCCGGATGCAGCTTGGTGAAGCCGCGCACATGGGTCTCGTAGAAGATCGTCCGGTCCCAGGGGATGACGGGACGCGCCGGCGGATTGGGATCGGCGCGCCAGTCGCAGACCACGCATTTGGGCATGAAGGGCGCGCTGTCGAGCTCGCTGAAGGTCAGATCCTTCTCGCGCTCGGCATCGACGACATAGCCGTAATGGGCGTCGTTCCAGTCGACTGAACCGGCATATTCTTTCGCGTAAGGGTCGAGCAGGAGCTTGTTCGGGTTGAAGCGATGCCCCTCTTCCGGCGCGAAGCGGCCGTGGACGCGATAGCCGTAGCGCTGCCCGGGCTTCACCCCGGGCAGATAGCCGTGCCAGATCTCGTTGGTGTATTCCGGCAGCGTGATCCGCGCCGTCTCGGTCTCGCCGCTCTCGTCGAAGAAGCACAGTTCCACGCGTTCGGCATGGGCCGAGAAGATCGCGAAATTGGTGCCCTCGCCGTCATGGACGGCTCCCAGATCGGTGCTGTCGCCCGCTTGGACGTCGAATTGCGTGGCCTTGCCGTCGGACATGGGATCCCCTGAACGGATCAGGCCGGACGGGCGCCGGCGGCATCATGCCGCGTTCTCCCCGTCACATCTTCGTCGCGAGCCTGCCGCAGACCGGTCAACGTGACCGGGCGTCGGGCGGTTCCGGCAGCCGGCCCCGAATTTGCATGAAATTTTTGCAGTGCACCGAGGAACATTGCACCGCCGAACGGGTTGGGGATCACAGCTGCCTGGGGGATGCGGAATGGCCGAGACGCTGAAGGAACCCGGGACCGACGGCGGGCCCTCGACCTCGGGTCATGCGCTGACCTACGCCCCAGTCGTCAAAGACGGGCTGTCGGAAGCTACGGCCCGTCTTCCCGGCTCGACCAAGCTGCTTTTCGTCACCTCCGAAATGGGCGACTTCATCAAGGCCGGCGGCCTCGGCGAAGTCTCGATGGCTCTGCCGCGACAATTGCGCAGCCTTTGCGACGTCCGCGTGCTGCTTCCCGGCTTCCGCCAGGTCCGCTCAGCCAGCCCGGCCATGGACATCGTCCGCGCGATGCCGCGCACGGCGGGCCTGCCGCCCTGGTCGCTCGGACGCTTCAGGACCGCTGACGGCCTGACCATCTATGCGGTGCTCTGCGACGAACTCTACGACCGCGAGGGCTCGCCCTACGGCCCCCATTCCGGCGGCGACTTTCCCGACAACGACATCCGCTTCGCGCGCCTGTCGCTGGCGGCAGCCGAGATCGCGGCCGGCGAGGCCGACCCGAACTGGAAGCCTGACGTCGTTCACGTCAACGACTGGCCTTCCGCTCTGGCGCCCGGCTACATGCGCTGGAAGGGCCTCGCCACCCCCTCGATCCTGACGATCCACAACCTCGCCTATCAGGGGCTGTACCAGCCGAGCCGAATGGCGGCGCTGGGCATCCCCGACCTCGCCTTCTCGGTGAATGGCGCCGAGTTCCACGGCAAGATCTCCTTCCTCAAGGGCGGGATCTACTACAGCTCCCATGTCACCACCGTCAGCGAGACCTATGCCCGGGAGATCACCAGCGCCGAGCATGGCTGCGGCCTGGATGGCCTGCTGCGGCTGCGCATGGACGAAGGGCGGCTGACCGGTATCGTCAACGGCATCGATGACAGCTGGACCTCGCCGCTCGCCGACGCCACCCGCGGCATCCGCCAGTGGAAGCGCCGCAGCGCCGCCGACATCCGCAAGACCTTCGAGCTGCCGCCCTCGCGTGGGCCGTTGTTCTCGATCATCTCGCGCCTCGTCCACCAGAAGGGGATCGATCTTTCGATCGAGGCGGCCGAGACCATCATTGGCAATGGCGGCCAGCTCGTCGTCACCGGCCGCGGCGAGCCGCGGCTGGAGGACGCGATCGAGCGCCTCGCCCGCCGCCACCCGCAGGCCGTCGCGGCACGGATCGGCTTCGACGATGCGGAGGCGCGACGCATCTTTGCCGCCAGCGACTTCCTGCTGATGCCCTCGCGCTTCGAGCCCTGCGGGCTCAGCCAGATGTATGCCCAGCGCTCCGGCGCCCTGCCCATCGCCTATCGCACCGGCGGGCTGGTGGACACGATCGAGGACGGGCGCTCCGGCTTCCTGTTCTCCTCGCTGACCGGCGCGGGGCTGGCTTCGGCCGTCACGCGGGCCTTCGACGCCTTCCGTTCGAAGGCCGCCTTCCTGCAAATGCGCCAGCACGCCATGGCCAAGCGCTTCGACTGGGGCGGCCCCACCAGCCGCTATGCTGACGTCTATGCAAGGGCTCTGGCCAGCTGAGAGCGGCCGGCGCAATCGTTTCACGATCGTCGGAGCACAGCCGACCGTTGCGGCGACCGGCCGGATCACCCGTTGTTGGACTGCATCGGCGGCCCATCGCCGCTCTGGGCCGACCGCGCCCAACGACGAAAGCCGGCCCGTCGTGAGACGGCCGGCTTTGGAGCGTTGTGCTCCCGAATCTTAGGTCTTCGACGTCGAGGGCTTGGCCTTGGTCGAAGCCGCCTTGGCCGGGCTCTTGGGAGAGGCTTTGGCGGGCTCAGCCTCGGCCGCCCTGTCGGCGCTAGCCTTGCCCTTGGCAGGAGCGGCCGCTTTCGCTGCCGTTTTGGCCGATCCCGACCCCGCGGCCGAACTTTTGCCCGGTGCCTTGGCCTTGGCGCCTGCATCCTTGCCGCAGCTGGCGACGACCCGCTCCTCGGCCATCCGCCAGTGCTGGGCGTCGCGGCCCTGCGGTTTGCCTTCCGCCTCCCAGATGGCGTAGGCCACGTCGCGGATGGTCTGCTCCCGGCTCATTCGGCATCCTCCCTCTGAAATGCCAGCATTGCAGTGCGACAACCGTGCCGGCTGCCGATGGTTCCCTGCCCTTGGAGCGCGACGGGAATCGCCGGAGAATGCAGGCCGTAGCGCGGAACGCGGGCGGGCTTCGCTGCGTTGCATCATCGACGATTCCCCGCCGCGGGTGGAGTCGCATTCGCGATGGAGCCCGACCGGATGACGCGCCCGATGCCGCCCAGACTGCCCAGCCTTCCGGCGCGCGACATCGAACAGCTGAAACAAGGCCGCCATCCCGATCCCTTCGCCATTCTCGGCCGGCACCGTCACGACGAGATCGATCTGGTCCGCACCTTCCTGCCTGGCGCGAATTATGTCGAGCTGATCGTGGATGAGGGCGGTCAGCGCCGGGCGCTGCCGATGGTCGGACAGGGCGACGGCCTGTTCGAGGCGGCGCTGCCGCAGGGCGCGCCCTATCGCATTCGCGCCGCCTGGCCGGGCGGCATCACCGAGACGGCCGACCCTTACAGCTTCGGATTGCTGCTCTCCGACGACGATCTTTATCTCGCCGCCGAGGGGCGCCATTTCGACCTCGCGACGCGCCTCGGCGCCAATCTACGCGAGATCGACGGCGTCGCCGGCGTACTCTTCGCCGTCTGGGCGCCCAATGCCGCCCATGTCGCGGTCGTCGGTGATTTCAACGGCTGGAACGCAACCCGCCACCCCATGCGCCGCCGCCTCGGCGCCGGGATCTGGGAACTCTTCATCCCGGGCGTCGAAGCCGGCGCCGTCTACAAATATGCGCTGATCTCCGGCTCGGGCGAGGCGCTGCCCTGGAAGGCCGATCCGCTCGCCCGGCGCACCGAACTGCCTCCGCGCACCGGCTCCGTCGTCGCCGAAGCACCGGCCTTCGCCTGGACGGATTCCGACTGGCTAAAGGCGCGCGAAACCGTCGACCCCATGACGGCGCCGATGACGACCTACGAGGTCCATGTCGGCTCCTGGCTTCGCACCGAATGGGGCCAGATGGGCTCCTGGGACGAGGCGAGCGAGCGCCTGATCCCCTATCTCCAGCATATGGGCTTCAGCCATGTCGAACTGATGCCGATCACCGAGCATCCCTTCGGCGGGTCGTGGGGCTACCAGCCGCTTGCCCTCTTCGCGCCAACGGCGCGTCTGGGGGCCCCCGAATCCTTCGCCCGCTTCGTCGACCGCTGCCACGCCGCCGGCATCGGCGTGATCCTCGACTGGGTGCCGGCGCATTTCCCTTCCGACGAGCACGGCCTCGCCCGCTTCGACGGCACGGCGCTCTACGAGCACGAGGATCCGCGTCAGGGCTTCCACATCGACTGGAACACGCTGATCTACAATGTCGGGCGCAGCGAGGTCCGCGGCTTCCTGATCGCGTCCGCCCTGTTCTGGATCGAGACCTTCCATCTCGACGGTCTGCGCGTCGATGCGGTCGCCTCGATGCTTTACCGCGACTACAGCCGCAAGCCGGGCGAATGGGTGCCAAACCATCTCGGCGGCCGCGAGAATCTGGAAGCCGTCGGCTTCTTCCAGGAGCTCAACACGCTGGTCGGCGCGCGTGGTCGTGGCGCCGTCACCATCGCCGAGGAATCGACCGCCTGGCCGGGCGTGACGCGGCCGGTTCATCACGGCGGGCTGGGCTTCCACTTCAAATGGAACATGGGCTGGATGCACGACACGCTGCGCTACATCGCGCACGACCCCGTCCATCGCGGCTATCACGGCGACGACGTCACCTTCGGCCTCGTCTATGCGTTCTCCGAGAACTTCGTGCTGCCGATCTCCCATGACGAGGTCGTGCACGGCAAGGGCTCGCTGATCTCGCGCATGCCCGGCGACGACTGGCAGCGCTTCGCGAATCTGCGGCTCTATTTCGCGATGATGTGGACCCATCCGGGGAAGAAACTGCTGTTCATGGGCTGCGAGTTCGGCGCCGACGACGAATGGTCCGTCGACGCGCCCTTCCCCTGGCCTCACCCCTATGACGAGCGCCGGCAGGGCGCCTCGCGCCTGGTGCGGGATCTCAACGCCCTCTACCGCGCCACGCCGGCCCTGCACCGGCTCGACCACAGGCCCGAGGGTTTCGCCTGGATCGTCGCCAACGACAGCACCAATGCCGTCTTCGCCTTCAGCCGCGCCAGCCGTCCGGGAGCCGCCGAGGTTCTGGTCGTCGCCAACATGACGCCGGTGCCCCGGCACGACTATCGCATCGGCGTCGCGCATGCCGGTCTTTGGCGGGAGCGGCTCAACAGCGATGCGGAGGTCTATGGCGGCTCCAGCCTCGGCAATGGCGGTGCGGTCGCGACGCAGGCCGTTGCAGCCCATGGCAGCGCCCAGAGCCTGTCGCTGACGCTGCCGCCACTCGGCCTGCTCGTTCTGGAACACGACGCGTCGGCGGCTCCGCCCGCC
>NZ_LSKN01000304.1:0-324 GCF_001557075.1 Methylobacterium sp. CCH7-A2 | reverse complement strand
TCTTCCCGGCCGAGCGGGCGCGATAGTCCTTCCAGCGGAACGTGACCCCGTGCCGATCCATGGCAGTGATGCGGCTGTTGGCGATGGCGACGCGGTGGGTGTAGCGGGCGAGATAAGCCAGGACAGCCTCAGGGCCACCGAAGGGGCGCTTGGCATAGACAACCCAGTCGGCGCGCCGCAGCGGCGCCAGCAGGGTGGC
Source organism: Methylobacterium sp. CCH7-A2 (assembly GCF_001557075.1). Taxonomy (NCBI): domain Bacteria; kingdom Pseudomonadati; phylum Pseudomonadota; class Alphaproteobacteria; order Hyphomicrobiales; family Methylobacteriaceae; genus Methylobacterium; species Methylobacterium sp. CCH7-A2. The sequence goes on along the minus strand of NZ_LSKN01000304.1, from coordinate 125 downwards.
AAAGGCATTGGCCTCTGCCAGATGGGCGAGATCGCCCTGGAAGGTAAGCCGCCCCGCCGCGTGCAGGGCTGCGAGCCCTTCGAGGAAGAGCCTGCGGAACAGCCGCGAGAGCACGCGCACAGGCA
>NZ_LSKN01000303.1:0-596 GCF_001557075.1 Methylobacterium sp. CCH7-A2 | reverse complement strand
CCGCCCTGGAAATAGGGGTCGGGGTGGAAGATGTTGTCGGCGACGTCCTCGAGGATCTCCTTGAGTTGGGCGCCGGTCATCTCGTTGCGGTAGCAGTTGGGGTAGGTCATCGCCGTGGCGTTGGTGATCGCCTCCCAGGTGATGGCGTCGCCCGGCAGCAGCGTCCCACCCCAGCGGAAGCCCGGCGACAGCGCGATCTCGGCGTCGCGCTGCTCCAGCATGGCCTCGCAGATCAGATCGTCGAAGGTGCCATTGAAGTTGCCGCGCCGGTAGAGCAGCGAATCCGTCCGGCCGATTTCCTTCGCGAGATGGGCCGCATAGGGCGCGCGCACCTTGGAGATCAGCGCGGCCATGTCGGCATCGGGGGCGATCGCGTCCGAGAAGACCGGCATCAGCTTGAAGCGGATGTCGGAGACCTTGCCGTCCTTGGTGGCGATGTCGAGCCGCGAGACGAATTTGCCATGCGAGCCCGAGCCGACGAGCACGGTGTCGCCGACGCGGATCAGGCCCGGCATCGCGTCATGGGTGTGCGCGGTGAGGATGATGTCGAGGCCCTTGACCCGCGAGGCGAGCTTCTTGTCGACGTCGAAGCCGTT
>NZ_LSKN01000302.1:0-58016 GCF_001557075.1 Methylobacterium sp. CCH7-A2 | reverse complement strand
TCACCCGCGAGGACTTCGTGCCCGGAGCCGGCTCCAGCTCGTACAGCGTCACCACCGGGCCGGGGCGCACCTGCGTGATCTCGCCGCGCACGCCGAAATCCTCGAGCACGCCCTCGAGCAGCGTCGCGTTCTGTTCGAGCGCGTCGGTCGAGATCGCGTTGGCCGGGAGCTTCCGGGGCTCGGAGAGATAGGTCAGCGGCGGCAGCTCGAATTCGTCGCGGTCGAGCAGCGAGGGCTGCGCCTCGCGCTGGATGCGCTTGCCGGGCTTGGGGCCGGGGGCCGGGGCCGTGACGCGCGGCGCGTTGAGGTCGCGCAGGTCGAGCGGCTCGTCGTCGTCGACATCGAAAGGCCTCTCGTCGACGGGCGCACCGCGCGGTCCGCGCAAGGGCGGCAGCGGCGCCGGCTCGAAGGGTGCTTCGGGACGCAGGCCGGTCCTGCGCGCCGCCCCCTCGTCGAATTGCGGTTCGCGGCGCACGCGGCCGGCCGCGGCCACAGGCTCCAGATGGCCACGGCCGCCGGATGCGCCGGCACCTTGGGCGGCGGCCCTTGGCGGCTGCGGCAGGCGGCGCAGAATCATGCCCCGGATGGCCATGGCGCCATGGGCGAGCCACCCCACCAGGATCACCGCGATGCCGGGCTCGTCGTCGCGGCGGTCTTCCGTTTCCGACCAGGATTCGTCGTCCTCGTCCTCGTCGAGGATCGGGTCCTCGTCGCTGACGAAGCCGAAGCCGGCGGCGGCGGTGACAGCGAGAATGGCGATGCCCGCATAGAGAAAGCCGACGAGCCCGCCGACGGCGTTGCCCGCGATGCCGGCGAGGTTGCGCGTGCCGAAGAGGAGCCCGTCACCGATGACGCCGCCCATGCCGGTCGGCAGCGGCCAGCGCGGCGTCGCGGGCAGGGCGCTGCCGACGGCGGCGGTGGCGGCGATGGCGACGATCCACAGGCCGAGCTTGAGAGCGCCGCGGTCGAAGATGTGAAAGCGGATGAGGCGCAGCGACCAAATCAGCGGCGGGAAGAGCAAAGCCAGGACACCGAGCCCGATCAGCTGCATCAGCAGATCCGCGACCATGGCGCCGGGCCGGCCGAGCCAGTTGGCGACGGCGCCGCTGGTGGCGTTGTTGAGGCTGGGATCGTCGACCGACCAGGTCGCCAGCGACAGGGCCACGGCCGCCATCAGGGCCAGCAGCGCCAGGCCCGTCATCTCGCTGGCGCGGCGCGACAGGAACTCCCGCACCGGATCGGGCAGGCGGTCCATCAGCGAGGAGGAGCGTCGGATCGTACGCATGCGGGGCTGGGCCGTCATTCGGGACTGCGGGCCGCATCGCATCGGCCGTTTCGACCACGTTAGGAAGCCGAGGTTAAGACACGCTTAACCTTGGCGAGATGACCCCGTCGCTGCGTTGCGACCATAAAAAATCCCCGGCGGTCGCCCGCCGGGGATGGTGTCGGGATGGCCGGTCGGCCCGGCCGGGCGCCTGTCCTCAGGCGTGGTAGGCGCGCTCGCCATGCTCGGCGATGTCGAGACCTTCGCGCTCCGCATCGGGGGCGACCCGCAGGCCGACGATGACATCGACGATCTTGAACAGGATCAGCGAGCCGACGCCGCTGAAGACCAGCGTGAACAGCACGGCCTTGACCTGGGCCATGAAGGCGGCGCCGAACTCATAGGTGCCGACCGCCAGTTCGCCGGGCTTCGAGGCATAGTCCGGGATACCGGCGCCGCCGAGATCGACATTGACGAGAATGCCGGTGGCGAGCGCCCCGAGGATGCCACCGACGCAGTGGATGCCGAAGACGTCGAGCGAGTCGTCGTAGCCGAGCGCGTTCTTCACCGTCGAGCAGAAGACGAAGCAGACCGTGCCGGAGACGAGGCCGAGCACGATGCAGCCCATCGGGCCGGCGAAGCCGGCCGCCGGGGTCACGGCGACAAGGCCGGCCACCGCGCCCGAGACCATGCCGAGCATCGAGGGCTTGCCCTTGACGGCCCATTCCACGAACAGCCAGGCGACGGCCGCGGCGGCGGTGGCGACGAAGGTGTTGACCATGGCGAGCGCGGCGGTGCCGTTGGCCTCGAGATTCGAGCCGGCGTTGAAGCCGAACCAGCCCACCCAGAGCAGGGCGCCGCCGATCAGGGTCATGGTCAGCGAGTGCGGGGCCATCAGCTCCTTGCCGTAGCCGATGCGCTTGCCGATCAGGATGCAGCCGACGAGGCCGGCGATGCCCGCATTGATGTGCACCACGGTGCCGCCGGCGAAGTCGAGCGCGCCCCACTTGAAGAGCATGCCGGCATCGGCGTTGACGGCGTCGAGCGCGGCCTGGGCGGCAGCCTTGCCGTCGGCGCCAGCCTCGGCCAGGGCCTTGGCGGCGTTGCCGACCGCATCCGGGCCGCCCCAGTACCAGACCATATGGGCCATCGGGAAGTAGATGAAGGTGACCCAGAGGACGGTGAAGAGCAGCAGCGCCGAGAACTTCATGCGCTCGGCGAAGGCGCCGACGATGAGGGCCGGCGTGATGCAGGCGAAGGTCATCTGGAAGGCCAGATAGACATATTCGGGAATGACGACGCCGTTCGAGAAGGTGGCGACGGTGGTGGTGGCGTCGACGCCACGCAGGAAGGCCTTGGAGAAGCCGCCGACATAGTCGTTCAGGCCGCCGCCATTGGTGAAGGCGAGCGAGTAGCCGAAGACGACCCACATCAGCGCGACGATGCTGACGATCGCGAAGACCTGGGTGAGGACCGAGAGCATGTTCTTGCTGCGGACGAGGCCGCCATAGAACAGGGCGAGGCCCGGGATCGTCATGAGGAAGACCAGAACGGTCGAGCTCATCATGAAGGCGACGTCACCCTTGTTGGGGACGGGGGCGGCGGGCGTCTGGGCCAGCGCGCCGCCGGCGGCGGCGAGCGCCAGCGCGACGAGCCCGACCCGGCTGATGGTCTTGGAATGCATCGTTTGAAACTCCTCGGAAGGATCGCGTGTGATCAGAGGGCGTCGCCGTCGGTCTCGCCGGTGCGGATGCGCACGGCCTTCTCGATCGACGAAACGAAGATCTTGCCGTCGCCGATCTGGCCGGTGCGGGCGGCTGCCGTGATCGCCTCGATCACCTTGCCGACCAGCTCGTCGGACACGGCGACCTCGATCTTGATCTTAGGCAGGAAGCTCACGGCGTATTCGGCGCCACGATAGATCTCGGTATGGCCCTTCTGGCGGCCATAGCCCTTCACCTCGGTCACGGTCAGGCCGTGCACGCCGATGGCGGTGAGCCCGTCGCGCACCTCCTCCAGCTTGAACGGCTTGATGATAGCCATCACGATCTTCATTGCTGGGTTTCCCCGTTTCGCCGCCCGGAAGTCAGCCCCGGCGATCCTGTTGCGCCTCGCGCGCCTGTCATCGCGGCGCGTCGGCGGACGCAATTCAAGGCCCGTGCCAACTGGCGACGAGGGGGCATGGAAACTCGGCATGCAGCGGGAATCGCCGCGCCGGAGTGATTCCGGCGCGGGCAACCTGCCCAGAAATCGAGCGAATGATGAATTTGTGGGCTGTTGCCTAAAACGGCGTCAGACGCGGTCTGGTCGCGGCCGCACCAGGCCTTCCTGGGCCACCGAGGCGACGAGCCGGCCCTGCCGGTCGAACACCAGCCCGCGCGAAAAACCGCGCGCGCCCGAGGCCGAGGGGCTGTCCTGCGCGTAGAGCAGCCAGTCGTCGGCGCGGAAGGGACGATGGAACCAGAGCGCATGGTCGAGGCTCGCGGCCTGGACCTGCGGGTCGAAGACGGTGGTGCCGTGAGCGATCAGGCTCGAATCGAGCAGCATCAGGTCCGAGGCATAGGCCAGCACCGCTTGGTGGGTGGCCGGATCGTCGGGAAGCGGCTGCATCGCCCGGATCCAGACATGGAAGCGCGGCTCCATCGCTTCGCCGGTGCCCGCATAGCGGCGCAGCTCGACCGGCCGGATCTCGATCGGCCGCTCGCGCTGGTAATAGGCGCGCACCGCCTTGGGCATGTTGGGCAGGATATCGCGGCTCATCGCGTCGCGATCGGGCAGGGCCTCCGGCGGAGGGACGTCCGGCATCGGCATCTGGTGGTCGTAGCCCGGCTCCTCGATCTGAAAGGAGGCGGACATGGCGAAGATCGCCTCGCCCTTCTGGATCGCCAGCACGCGCCTTGTCGTGAAGGAGCGGCCGTCGCGCAGGCGGTCTACCTCGTAGATGATCGGGATTTCGGGATCGCCGCCGAGCAGGAAATAGGCGTGCAGCGAATGCGGCTGGCGGCCCTCCACCGTCTTGCAGGCGGCGTAGAGCGACTGCGCGATGACCTGCCCGCCGAAGACGCGCGGCCACCCGACGCGGGGGCTGCGACCCCGGAACAGATTGCGCTCGAGCGGCTCGAGGTCGAGGATCGACATCAGGGAGTCGCTGATCTGGGACATGGAACAGGCTCTGGCGGCGGGCGGGTTGACGGTGAAGCCGGCTTGCGCGCACAGCAGCCGCCGGTTTCGCCGCATCAGCACCGACCCGTCCCGGATCGTCAAGGCGGGAGGGTGGTTCCCCCGCGGCGCCGAGGAGAGTGAGATGAGCGGGCAGACACGGCCGGGCGAGGCGATCGTCATCGCTGGCGGCGGCATTGCCGGGCTTTCGCTGGCGCTGGCGCTGAAACAGGCGCTCGGGGCGGCTTTTGCGGTGATCGTCGCCGACCCAGCCTTCGCCCGAGAGGCCCGCCCGGACACCCGTGCCTATGCGGTCGCGGCCGCGGCGCAGGCGATGCTCGCCTCGCTCGGCATCTGGGAGCGGATCGCGGACGGTGCGCAGGCCATGACCGAGATGGTCGTCTCCGACAGCCGCAGCGGCGATGCGATCCGCCCGGTGTTCCTGACCTTCGACGGCGAGGTCGAGCCCGGGCAGCCCTTCGCCCATATGGTCGGCAGCGGAGCGCTGATCGAGGCGCTGACCGCCGCCTGCCGCGCGGCGGGGGTCGCGTTGCGGGGCGAGGGCGTTACGCGCTTCGACAGCGGCGATGCCGGCGTTGGTGTCGTGTTAGCGGGCGGCGAGACGCTGCGGGCCCGTCTGCTGGTCGCCGCCGACGGCGCCCGGTCCCGGTTGCGCGAGCAGGCCGGCATCGGCTGGGTCGGCTGGGATTACGGCCAGTCGGGGCTGGTGGCGACGATCGGCCATGAGCGGCCGCATGGCGGGCGGGCGGTCGAGCATTTCCTGCCGTCGGGCCCCTTCGCGATCCTGCCGCTGAGCGATGGCGGGCGGCTCGGCCATCGTTCCTCGATGGTCTGGACCGAGCGCAGCGAGAATGTGCCGGCGCTGCTTTCACTGGATGAAGAGGGCATGCTCGCGGAGATCGAGCGGCGCTTCGGGCTCGAACTCGGCGAGATCGCGCTGGAGAGCCCGGTGAGCGCGCATCCGCTCGGCTTCGGCGTGGCGCGCCGCTTCGTCGGCGAGCGCCTGGCCCTGCTCGGCGACGCCGCCCATCTCATCCACCCCATCGCCGGCCAGGGTCTCAATCTCGGGCTCAAGGATGTCGCGGCGCTGGCCGAGGTCATCGTCGATGCCGCGCGTCTCGGGCTCGATCCCGGAACCGCCGACGTGCTGGAGGGCTATGAGCGGGCCCGGCGCTTCGACACGGTGGCGATGGGAGCCGTCACCGACGGGCTCAACCGGCTGTTCTCCAACGACGCGACGCCGTTGCGGCTGGCACGCGATCTGGGGCTCGGGCTGGTCGACCGGCTGCCGGGGCTGAAGCGCTTCTTCATCCGCGAGGCGGCCGGCGTCGCCGGCGCGCCGCCCCGGCTGCTCCGTGGCGAGGCGCTGTGAAGGGGTACGTCATGGTCGGGCTCGATCCGACCATCTCTTTCCGGACGTGATCGGCGTCATTCTCGGGTCTCCGCTGCGCTCCGCCCGAGAATGACGCCGCTCGTTACTCGTCCAGCGGGCGCGCTTCCTCGGGCAGCATGATCGGGATCCCGTCGCGGATCGGGTAGGCGAGCTTCGCCGCGCGGCTGATCAGTTCCTGCTTCGCAGCGTCGTATTCCAGCGTCGCCTTGGTCAGCGGGCAGACGAGAATTTCCAGCAGCTTCGGGTCGATCCGGTTGGCGGTTTCGGTGACGGACTCGGTCATTGCGGGACTTTCGGTTGGGCGGGCGCTCAGGCGCCCTTGCGGGGCAAATCGGCCAGCATGCCGGCGGCGACCATGAGTTTCGGCAGGGAGAGGCCCGACGCCGCGATGGCCTGCACGGTCGAGCGGCTGCGCTCGACATCCGCCCGGCGCGCCTCCTGCCAGGCGTCGAGCCCCATGCCGCCGGCGGCGATCTCACGGGTCAGGCCGGCCTGAGCATCGAACAGCGTCTCGATCGCCCGCTCGCGGGCGAGGCGCTCGTAATCATCCGTCGCCGGTACCGCGGCCGCGGCCGCCGCGAGAGGCGACAGGCCGAAGATCGAATCGACGCCGAAATGGATCGCGGCGACGGAGGCGATGTCGCCGCCTGTCTGGCCGGCGATGTCGACGATTTCGGTCGCCTGGGCCAGTGTCGGCAGGCTGGCGATCCGCGCGGCGAGGTCGGCGGGGACGCCCTCCGCGGTCAGCACGGCGATGCGCGCCTGCCGGGCCTGGGCCTGCACCTCCGGCAACAGCGTCTCGAGCGTCCCGGCCAGGGCGGTGACGCCGGCGCGGTAATGCGAGACCGTCGCCTCGATCGTACCGGGCCTGGCCGCACCCCGGCGCAGGAACCAGCCCATGCGGTCGCGCAGCAGGTCCTGAACGGCGCCGTAGAGCGCGAGCTGGACCTTGCCGGAGAGCTTCGCGTCGAGTGCGTCGATCGCGCCGTTGAGCGAGATCAGGTCGAAGGCGTCGCGCGCCACGGCATAAGCGGCAGCGATGGCGGGGATTTCGGCATGGGTGAGCGCCGAGAGCACCGGTACGAGCGTCGGTCCGCCCCGGTTGACGATGGCATTGGCGAGCTGCGTCGCGACGATCTCGCGCCGCAGCTTGTGGCCGGCGATGTCGCCGGCATAGCGCTCGCGCAGCGCCTGCGGGAAGTACCGGACGAGTTCGCTGTTGAGATAGAGGTCGTCCGGAACCTCGGATTCCAGCAGCGCATCGTGCAGGGCGAGCTTGGCATAGGCCAGCAGCACCGCGAGTTCGGGCCGTGTCAGCGCCTCGCCGCGCTTCTCGCGCTCGGCCAGCACGGCGTCGCTCGGCAGGTACTCGACCGTGCGATCGAGCCGGCCCTGCGCCTCCAGCGTCTGCATCAGATAGCGCAGCCCCGGCGTCGCGCCGGTGCCGCGGGCCTCGGTGAGGGAGAGCGCCAGCGTCTGCAGATAGTTGTTGCGCAGGACGAGCTGGCCGACCTCGTCGGTCATCTCCGCCAGCAGCGCGTTGCGGGCCTCTTCCGGCAGGCGGCCGTCCTTGACCGGTCCGGCGAGGGCGATCTTGATGTTGACCTCGACGTCCGAGGTGTTGACGCCGGCGGAGTTGTCGATCGCGTCGGTATTGAGACGAATGCCGGCGCGGGCGGCCTCGATGCGGCCGCGCTGGGTGACGCCGAGATTGGCGCCCTCGCCGATGACACGGGCGCCGACCTCGCCGCCCGTGATGCGGATCGGGTCGTTGGCGCGGTCGCCGACCTGCGCGTCGCTCTCGTCGGAGGCGCGGATATAGGTGCCGATGCCGCCGAACCAGAGCAGATCGACGCGCGCTTTCAGGATCGCGGTCATCAGTTCGGGCGGGGACACCTCAGCCCTGGACAGGCCGAGCAGAGCCTGCACCGCCGGCGAGAGCGGGATGCTCTTGGCCTGGCGCGAGAAGACGCCGCCACCGGGCGAGATCAGGCTCTTGTCGTAGTCCTGCCAGGAGGAGCGCGGCAGGTCGAACAGGCGCTGGCGCTCGGCCAGCGACTTCGCGGGGTCGGGATCGGGATCGAGGAAGATGTCGCGGTGGTCGAAGGCCGCGACCAGCTTGATCGCCGGGGATAGCAGCATGCCGTTGCCGAAGACGTCGCCCGACATGTCGCCGACGCCCGCGACCGTGAAGGGCGTGGTCTGGATGTCGATGTCGATCTCGCGGAAATGGCGCTTCACCGCCTCCCAGGCGCCGCGGGCGGTGATGCCCATCTTCTTGTGGTCGTAGCCCTGCGAGCCGCCGGAGGCGAAGGCGTCGCCGAGCCAGTGGTGCTTTTCGAGCGAGAGCGCGTTGGCGGTGTCGGAGAAGGTCGCCGTGCCCTTGTCGGCGGCGACGACGAGATAGGGGTCGTCGCCGTCATGGCGCACCGTGTCGGGCGGCGGAATCACCGTCTCGCCGTCGAGATTGTCGGTGAGTTCGAGCAGGGTGCGCACGAAGATGCGGTAGCTCTCGGTGCCTTCGGCGAACCAGGCGGCGCGGTCCGAGGCCGGCGGCAGGTGCTTGGGCACGAAGCCGCCCTTGGCGCCGACGGGCACGATGACCGCGTTCTTGACCTGCTGCGCCTTGACGAGGCCGAGCACCTCGGTGCGGAAATCCTGCGGCCGGTCGGACCAGCGCAGGCCGCCGCGCGCGACCTTGCCGAAGCGCAGATGGATGCCTTCGACGCGCGGCGAATAGACGAAGATCTCGTAGAGCGGACGCGGCAGCGGCAGCGAATCGACCTTCGCGCAGTCGTATTTGATCGAGATCGTGCCGCGCGGCTGCCCGTCGGGGCCGATTTGGAAGAAATTGGTGCGCAACGCGGCGTCGATCAGGTTGACGAGGCGGCGCAGGATGCGGTCCTCGTCGAGGCTGCTGACGGCGTCGAGGGCCGTCTCGATCGCCTTGCGTTCGGCCTCCATCTTCTGCCCGCGATCGCCCTCGCCGAGGCGGGGATCGAATTTCGCGATGAACAGCGCAACCAGCCCGGCGGCGATCGCCGGATGGCGCGCCAGCGCGTCGGCGATGTAGCCCTGGGCGTAGGGCGCGCCGACCTGGCGCAGATAGCGGCCGAGCGCCCGCAGCAGCGAGGCCTCGCGCCAGGCCAGCCCTGCCGCCAGCACGAGCTGGTCGAAGCGGTCCGACTCGGCGAGCCCCCGGAACTGCGCCATCATCGCCGCTTCGAGCGCGGGCCCGAGGCGGGCGACGTCGATCTCGCCGTCGTCGGCGCGCTCCAGCGTCATGTCATGGAGCCAGACGCGGGTGCTGTCGGCGGCTTCGCCGGCGGCCGGCTGCGGCGTGATGTTGTAGGTCCGCTCGTTGACGACGCGGAAGCCCATATTCTCGAGCACGGGCACGCGGGCCGAGAGCGAGATCGCCGTGCCGCGGGAGAAGACCTTGAGGTTGGCGCGCGTCGCCGGGTCGCCCTCGCGACGGTAGAGATCGACCGAGCGCGGCCGCTCGGCGCTCATGCGCTGCAAGACGTCGATGTCGGCCAGCGTCTCGGCGGGCGAGAAGCGGTCGCGATAGGCGGCGCCGAAGGCCTCGGCATAACGCTCCGCCAGCGCGCGAGCGGCGGGGCCCGAGCGCTGCGCGTCGAGCACGTCCTTCAGCCCGTCGCTCCAGGTCCGCACGATCGCCGTGATGCCGGCTTCCAGCGTCGGGCGGTCGATGCGGGGTGTTTTCCCCTCGTCGCGGCCGATGATGTAGTGCGTCCGCGCGAGCGGGCCCTCCGGATAGGCCGGATAGGCGGCCGAGATCCGGCCCTGATAGATGCCCGCCAGGAACTCGCCGACACGACGGCGCACGCGGGTGTCGTAGCGGTCCTTCGGAATGAAGACGAGGATCGAGACGAAGCGGTCGAACTCGTCGACGCGCGCCAGCGCACGGATGCGCGGCCGTTCGGTGAGCTGGAGGATGGCGAGCGCGAAGCTCTCCAGCGTCGCGGCGTCGATCTGGAAGAGCTCGTCGCGCGGATAGGCGTCGAGCACGTTGTAGAGGGCGCGGCCGGAATAGCTCGCCGGATCGAACCCGATGTTCTTGGCGACGCGGGCGACCTTGAGGCGCAGATAGGGGATGGCGAGCGCGCTGCCGGTATAGGCGTTCGAGGTCAGCAGGCCGACGATGCGCAATTCGCCGTCGAGCCGCCCGTCGGGCGTGAACAGCTTGACGCCGACATAGTCGAGATGGACGCGGCGGTGGACCCGGCTCTTGACGTTGGCCTTGGTGATGATGAGCGCCTGCGGCTTGGCCAGGAAGGCGCGAATCTCCGGCGTGACGGTGACCATCTCGCGGTTCTTGCGCAGCACCTTGACCGCAGGATCGCGCAGGATGCCGAGGCCCGAGCCTTCGATCGGATCGGCCGCCGCATCGCCGTTGGGGAAGCGGTAGGCGCGGATGCCGAGCAGGGTGAAGTTGTCGCCGGCGATCCATTCGAGGAACTGCAGCGCCTCGGAGACCTCGTCCTCAGGCAGCGGCGGCGGGTTGGCGCGATAGGCCTGGATCACCTCGGTGATGCGGCCGCGCATCGCGGCCCAGTCCTCCACCGCCAGGCCGACATCGGCATAGACGCGTTCCAGCCCGAGGCGCAGACGGTCGCGCGCCTCGGGCGAATCGATGCGCTCCAGCACGATCTGGATCAGGCTTTCGCGGCGGGTGCCTTCGGGGGCGCGCCCCGTGGCCTCGCCGGCGAGCGAGAGGAAGGCGCCGTCGGCGGCTCGGGCGAGGGCCAGGATCGGATGCGAGACGAGGCGCGGCTCGTAGCCCTGCTCGGCCAGCTCGGCCAGCGTCGAATCGAGCAGGAAGGGCTTGTTCTCGTTGACGACCTCGAGAATCGTGAGCTGGCGCTCGCGCCCCTCTTCGGCATAGGCCTCGTCCCGGAAACGCAGATGGATGGCCTCGGGCAGGCGCGGTGCGCTCAGATGCTCGAAGGCTGCGGCTGCGGAGCGGGCGAGCAGTTCGGGCGGGAGCGCCTCGAGATCCTCGGCGACGGCGCGTCCGTAAAGCAAGCGGGGGAATTCCGGTGGCATGGAACCCGACAGGCCGGAAGCGGCACCCTCGATGGCGGAAACGGCCGCCGCCGCCTGGTTCACGCGCTTGCCCATGGTCCACCCCTGTTCTTTTGCCGCAGCGATGACATAGGCTGGGGCGCCTTTCAATCTCGGCGCAGCGCCGGGATCAGCCTCCCGACGACACGACAGGACCTAGCATGGCGGCCCATCATGACAAATCGAAGCCCGGCGAGACGCCGCCGCGGCAGGGCCTCGACGAACCGGCCATGGCGCTCGACCTGCCGCCGGGCGCGCTCTCGGCCGAGAATCAGGCCTATTTCGACAAGTGCCTGGAAAAGCTGGGTTTCGTGCCGAATGTGCTGGTGGCCTACGCCCATGATGACGCCAAGCTCTCCGCCTTCGCCGCCTTCTACAACGACCTGATGCTGGCGCCGTCGGGGCTGTCGAAGCTGGAGCGCGAGATGATCGCGGTCGCGGTGTCGAGCGTGAACCGCTGCTATTACTGCCTGACCGCCCATGGCGCGGCGGTGCGGCAGCTCTCCCAGGATCCGGTGCTCGGCGAATTGATGGCGATGAATCATCGCGCCGCGGATCTGCCGGCTCGCCATCGGGCGATGCTCGACTTCGCGGTCAAGCTGACGGAGGCGCCGCACCTCGTCGGCGAGGCCGACCGAAAGGGCCTGCGCGAGGCCGGCTTCTCGGAGCGGGACATCTGGGACGTGTCGGCGGTGGCCGCCTTCTTCAACATGTCGAACCGCATGGCGTCCGCGGTCGATATGCGGCCCAATGCCGAGTATCACCGGCAGGCGCGCTGACGCCAAAGAAAAACGGCCGGCGCGAAACGCCAGCCGCTGAGTTGGCCCCGACTGAACTGGCCCGGCCCCGCACGATCCGCGGGGGGCTGGGGGGCTGACAAACCGAAGATCGGCGAAGCCGGGCCGTCGAGGCAACGACGACATCTGACCCAAGCAACAGGGCGGACGCTTGACCCGTTCGCGGCGAAAATGCGGCGGTTCTGACGAAGCCGTGATGGCCCGACCGGCCGTCCCCGGCTTGTGGCGGAGCAGCGGCGATTGCTTGCCAGCACAGCATCTCGGGCGCATCATCCTCCGCCCAGTCTCAAAGCGAGCCCTCGCGGCCGCGAATCGGGAGGCGCCATGAGCGAGAGCGAGACGCCGCAATCGCAGGCGGGAAACGGGGTGATCCCCTTTCCCGCCCCCGCAAAGCCGGCCACCGTCACCTTCGACCGCCGCGAACTGTCCGAACTGCTCAATCTCTACGGGCGCATGGTGGCGGCCGGCGAATGGCGCGACTATGCGATCGACTTTCTCAAGGATCAGGCGCAGTTCTCGGTCTATCGCCGCTCTTCGGAGGTGCCGCTCTATCGGATCGTCAAGGATCCGGCGCTCGCCAAGCGCCAGGGTGCCTATTCGGTCGTCGCGGCGACGGGGCTCGTGCTGAAGCGCGGCGCCGAGCTGTCGCGCGTGCTGCGCGTGCTGGACAAAAAGCTCAGCGTCGTCGGCTGAGGACGCCGCTCAGAGCGAGGGCGGGGTGCGATCCCCCTCGCCGAGATCCTTCTGCATCAGCATCTGGTCGAGCCAGCGGCCGTGCTTGAAGCCGACCTTCTCGGCTACCCCGATCAGGCGGAAGCCGGCGCGTTCATGCAGGCGGCGTGAACCGAGCGAGGCGCCGGTGCCGTCGCCGATCACCGCGATCATCTGGCGAAAGCCGCGGCGGGTACACTCCTGCATCAGCGCGTCGAGCAGCGCGCCACCGACGCCACGGCCCTGGCTGTCCGGGGCGATGTAGATCGAGTTCTCGACGGTCGAGCGATAGGCCGGGCGCGGCCGGTAGGCGCCGGCATAGGCATAGCCCAGCAGGCGGCCTGCCTCCTCGGCGATGAGATAGGGATAGCCGCCGGCGGCGATCGCCTTGAAGCGCCTCAGCATCTCGGCTTCGTCGGGCGGATCGAGTTCCCAGCTCGCGGTGCCGTGCAGGACGGCATGGGCGTAGATCGTCGTGATGGCGGGGATGTCGGCAGCAACGGCCGGGCGGATCGAAGGCGTCGTCATGCGTCGATCATCGCCGCGCCGCGGCAAAAGAAAAGCCCCGGCCTTGCGGCCGGGGCTCGATATTCTGGCATGGCCGCCCGAAGGCGGGCTTGGTCACTCCTGCCTGCTGCCGAAGAGCGAGAGCAGCATCTGGAACATGTTGACGAAGTTCAGGTAGAGCGACAGCGCGCCGTTCACCGAGAGCTTCGCGGCCGATTCCGCGTCCAGATCCGAGTAGAGATACATCTCCTTCAGACGCTGGGTGTCCCAGGCGGTCAGGCCGGCGAAGACCAGCACGCCGATGACCGAGATCGCGAAACCGAGCGCGCTCGAGGCCAGGAAGATGTTGACCAGCGAGGCGATCACCAGGCCGATCAGGCCCATGATCAGGAACGAGCCCATGCCCGATAGCGACTTCTTGGTGGTGTAGCCGAAGAGGCTGAGACCACCGAAGGCCGCCGCCGTGATGAAGAACACGCGCGCGATCGACTCACCGGTGAAGACGATGAAGATCGACGACAGCGAAATGCCCATCACCGCCGCGAAGGCGAAGAACATCGCCCGCGCCGTCGAGGAGCTCATGCTCTCCGCCTTGAAGGAGAAGAAGAGGATGAAGGCGAGCGGCGCCAGCATCACGACCCACTTCAGCGGGCTGAGATAGAGCGCCTGGCCGAGCGGCGTCAGCGCCGTGACCTTGCCCGTGGGCGAGACGCCGGCGATGGCGAGCATCGAGATGCCGATGGCGACGAGGCCGGTGATGGCCAGGCCGATCGTCATGTTGTTGTAGACGCCGAGCATGAACGAGCGCAGGCCCTGATCCATCTCGACGGCGCTGGTCTGCTGTGCGCGGCCGGCACCCCAGACTGGAGCATTGCGGTCGAAGTTGCTCATGGAGCGAGTTTCCCCTGAGGTTGATGTCCGGACCGACACCCCGCGGGCGGGGTCCGGTCGTCGCTCACAACAGTGGCGATGCGCAGAATATGAGGGGGTTGCCCGGCCCTTACAAGGGGGCCTCATGGTTAAACGGCGCGACGCATAGAAACGCGACGGCGCCGCCATGCAAAACGGCGGGCCGTCCATGTTTAGCCAGAGTCGTCACCGGCCAGTCGTCACAAATTGCGCAGGTGAGAAGCCGGCGCTTTCGACAGTATTTGCAGCGTGCCCGTCAACCCGAACAGGACGGTCACACCGATGGCGGCAGTCGCGGCCAGTAATGCGCCGGTCGGGTCACTGACGAATTCGATCTTCATCACTTGGGTGACGACGCCCCAGCCGGCGAGAGCGCCCGCGACAACGCCGAAGAGCGCCGAGACGAGGCCGATGGCGGCGTATTCGAGGGCGTACGACGAAAGTATGAAGCGGCGGGTGGCGCCGAGCGTCTTCAGGATCATGGCGTCGTAGAGTCGCGCCCGCTGTCCGGCGGCAAGCGCACCGCCCAGAACCAGCAGGCTGGCGGCGATGGCGAGGCCGGAGGCGCCGCGAATCGCCAGAGCGAGCTGGGCGACGATGGTGTTCACCGCCTCGAGCGCATCCTTGACGCGCACGGCCGTGACCGAGGGAAATTCGACCGCCAGCCGGCGCAGGAGGGCAGCGTCGGAGGAGGCGCCCGCCGCCGCCGCGCCACCGGCCGGTGTGATCGTCGCGAGATTGGTGTGAGGCGCGCCGGCGAAGGTGTTGGGCGAAAACAGCATCACGAAATTGATGCCGAGCGAGCGCCATTCGATGCTGCGCAGATTGGCGACGCGAGCGGTGATGTTGCGGCCCAGCACGTTGACGGTCAGGCGATCGCCGATCTTGAGGCCGATGCCGGCGGCGATCTGGGCGTCGAACGAGACCAGCGGCTCGCCGCGGTAATCGGCCGGCCACCACTCTCCCGCGGCGAGTTTCGAGCCCTCGGGCAGATCCTGCGCATAGGTGATGCCGCGGTCGCCATCGAGAATCCAGGCCGCCTGCTCGCTGGCCTTGATGTCCTCGGCGCGGACGCCGTTGATGGAGACGATGCGACCCCGCATCATCGGCACGCGGTCGAGGGTCGCGCCGGGGCGCTCCTCGCGCAGCAGCGCATCAAAACGCGCCGATTCGGCATTGGGAATGTCCAGGAAGAAGAAGCTCGGCGCCTTCTGGGGCAGAGCCTGCGTCAATTGCCGCGTCAGGCTCGTATCGATGAAGGCGAGCGCCGAGAGCAGGGCGACGCCCAGCCCGAGCGAGAGTACGAGCGAGGGCGTCAGCGCGCCGGGGCGGTGGCTGTTGGCCAGCGCCATGCGCAGTGCCGGGCTCTTCGGCCGCGGCAGCCGCCGGGCCAGGGCCATCAGGCCCCAGGACACGCCGCGCAGCAGCAGGAAGATGCCCGTCATCACCGCGATGTAGATCAGCGCGATACGCCGGTCATAGGCGAAGAGCAGCGCCACGGCGACGAGCCCGGCCACCGCCGCCAGACAGAGCGCGAGGTAGATCGCGCGCGGGCGGCGCGCATCGGGTTGGATCTGATCGCGGAAGAGCGCCGAGACGGGCACGTCATGGGCCCGGCCGAGCGGCAGGATGGCGAAGACAAGCGCCGTGAGCAGCCCGTAGAGGGCGGCGACGCCGAGTTCGCCCGGCGCCAGCGTCGGCTCGAAGGGCACCGGCAGGACGGAGGTCAGCGCGGCGCCGAGCGCGAAGGGTGCGGCTGCGCCGAGAACGAGGCCGATCGCGGTGCCGAGCGCCGCGACCAGCATCACCTCTGTCAGATGGATCGCGACGACGCGGCCCCCGGTGGCACCGACCGCCTTCATGGTGGCGAAGTCGAGCTTCTTGGCCTCGACGAAGCGGCGCACCGCATTGGCGACGCCGACGCCGCCGACCAGCAGGGCGGTGAGGCCGACCAGCGTCAGGAACTGGGTGAAGCGTTCGAGATTGCGCTGGAAGCCCGGATTCGCGTTGGCGCGGGAGCGGATCTCCCAGCCGGCGTCGCGCTGTTGCGTGCCCGCATCGGCGATCAGGGCGGCGAGATCGGAATCGCTCGAAGCCTGCGGCGGCAGGGCGACGCGGTAGGTCCAGCGCACCAGGCTGCCCGGCTGGAGCAGGCCGGTGGCGCGCAGCGCGTCCTGCGACATCATGAGCCGCGGGCCGAAGCCGACGCCCGCCGCGATCTTGTCGGGCTCCGAGACGAGATTGGCGCGAAGTTGGACGCGCGCCGAGCCGACGAGGATGGTGTCGCCCGGCTTCAGCTCGAGACGGCCGAACAGGACGGGATCGGCGACGGCACCGAAAACGCCGTCACGCGCCGAGAGCAGGTCGGCCAACGGGGCGCTGGGCTCCGTCACAAGCTCGCCAATGGCCGGATAGCTGGCATCGACCGCCTTGATCTCGACGAGCGCCGTGCCCTTGTCGCCGGCATTGGCCATGCCGCGCATGGTGGCGATGGTCGAGACGGTGCCGCGCCCGGTGAGGAAGGCCAGTTCCTGTGGCGTCGCCTCGCGGTGGATCAGCCCGAAGGCCGCGTCGCCGCCGAGAATGCGCCGGCCCTCGCGGGAGAGCCCCTCGGTCAGGCCGCGCGAGGCCGAGGCGACGGCGGCGATCGTCATCACGCCGAGCGCGAGGCAGGCGATGAAGACGCCGAAGCCGCGAAAGCCGCCGCGCAGGTCGCGCCAGGCGAGGCGCAGCGCCAGGGCGACCAGCGGTGCGCCGGCCGGAGAGGCGGGAAGGGGCTTGATCGTGCCGTGCATGTCAGCGCGCCGCCATGTCGGCGGAGGCTTCGGTCTGCGCCGCAGCCTCGATGCGTCCCGCCCGCAGGCGCACCGTGCGGTCGCAGAGCGCGGCCAGCGACAGGTCATGCGTGACGAGGACCAGCGTCGCGCCGCGCTCGCGGCGCAGCGCGAAGATCAGATCG
Source organism: Methylobacterium sp. CCH7-A2 (assembly GCF_001557075.1). Lineage (NCBI taxonomy): Bacteria > Pseudomonadati > Pseudomonadota > Alphaproteobacteria > Hyphomicrobiales > Methylobacteriaceae > Methylobacterium > Methylobacterium sp. CCH7-A2. The sequence continues at coordinate 41,208 of NZ_LSKN01000302.1, read as the reverse complement.
ACGATCGAGCGGCCGGTGCTCTCGTCGAGATTGCCGGTCGGTTCGTCCGCAACCAGGATCGCTGGGTCGGGCGCGACGGCGCGGGCGATGGCGACGCGCTGCTGCTCGCCGCCGGAGAGCTGGGCAGGGTAATGGTCCATGCGGTCGCCCAGGCCGACATTGCGCAGTTCGGCCTCGGCGCGGGCGAAGGCATCGCCGATGCCGGCGAGTTCGAGCGGCAAGGCGACGTTCTCGCGCGCCGTCATCGTCGGGACGAGGTGGAAGGACTGGAAGACGATGCCGATATGGCGGCCGCGGAACACGGCGAGGCCGTCCTCATCGAGCGCGCCGAGATCCTGCCCCGCGACCTTGACCATGCCGCGGTCGGGGCGCTCCAGGCCGGCCATCGTCATCAGCAGGGTCGACTTGCCGGAGCCGGAGGGGCCGACGAGTCCGGTCGCCTGCCCGGCGGCCAGTGACAAAGAAACACCCTTGAGGATATGGACGCGGGCGGCCGCACGCCCCAAACTAAGCTCGACATCCCGCAATTCGATCGCCGGCTGATCCGTCGGCGGGACGCGCGTATCGCTCATCATTCCATGATCCTGACTTCGATCTTCATCAGCGACCCTGCTCGCAGCCAAACGCGGTCCGAGCAGGGCCAGCCGCCATGCCGTGCCCCAGAGCCGCGATATGGGCGCCGCCGCGCGCTTGTCCAATCTCTCTGCGCCGCTTTTCTGCTCTGTCTCTCCCTGCTGCCGGTCGCGACCATGGCCCAGACACCGCCCCCGAGCCCCGGTTCCGCTCCGGAGCGCACGCTGAAACTGGTCGCTCTCGGCGACAGTCTGACCGCCGGCTACAATCTGCCGGCCAGTGCCGCCTTCCCGCCGGTGCTGGAGCAGGCGCTGCGGGCCAAGGGCCATGCTGTCGAGATCGTGAACGCCGGCGTCTCCGGCGACACCGTCCAGGGCGGGCTCGATCGGCTCGACTGGTCGGTGCCGGATGGCACCGACGGCGTCATCCTCGAACTCGGTGCCAATGACGCGTTGCGCGGGCTCGATCCGGCGGTGACGCGCAAGGGTCTCGAGGCGATCATCACGCGACTGAAGGCGCGCGGCATCCCGGTGCTGCTCGCGGGCATGTACGCCCCGCGCAATCTCGGCACGGAGTATGCTACCCGCTTCGACAGCATCTATCCCGATCTCGCGAAGGCGCACGGGCTGGTGCTGTACCCGTTCTTCCTCGAAGGGATCGCCGGCGACCGCGCGCTCAACCAGCCCGACCTGCTCCACCCCACGGCCGAGGGCGTTCGCGTCATCGTCCGCAACATCCTGCCCACGGTCGAGCGCTTCCTCGCGACGCTGCCGGCCAAAGGCTGATCGTCCCCTCCCGATCTTTCCGGGCGGTCTTCACCGTCCGGAGCGTCGCACCCCGCTCTTTTTGTACCTTTCGCCCGTTCTTTCCGGAGTGACTTCGTCATGGACTATCGTCGTCTCGGCCGCACCGATCTCAAGGTCTCGGTGATCTGCCTCGGAACCATGACCTGGGGCGAGCAGAACACGGAGGCCGAGGGGCATGCGCAGATGGACTACGCGCTCGACCAGGGCGTGAACTTCTTCGACACGGCGGAACTCTACTCGATCCCGCCCAAGGCGGAGACGCAAGGGTCCACCGAGCGCATCATCGGCAACTGGTTCAAGGCGCGCGGCAACCGTGACAAGGTGATCCTCGCCTCCAAGGTCTGCGGGCGCGGCGGCAACACCTGGTTCCGCGACGACAAGAGCCCGACGCGTGTCACGCGCAAGCAGATCCGCGAGGCGGTCGAGAAGAGCCTGCAGCGGCTGCAGACGGACTATATCGACCTCTACCAGATCCATTTTCCCGAGCGGCCGATGCCCTGGGGCTCGAACCCGACGCGCTTCTCCAAGGCCGCCTTCGAGCGCCCCGCCGATGAGACGCCGATCGCCGAGCAGCTCGACGCCTTCGCGGAGATCGTGAAGGAGGGCAAGATCCGCCATCTCGGCCTCTCCAACGAGAGCGCCTGGGGCACGATGAGCTTCGTGCGCGACGCCGAGACGCGTGGCGGGCCGCGCGTGCAGTCGATCCAGAATGCCTACAACCTGCTCAACCGCACCTTCGAGACGGCGCTGGCCGAGATCGCGATCCGGGAGGATGTCGGGCTGCTCGCCTATTCGCCGCTCGGCCAGGGGTTCCTGACCGGAAAGTATCTCGACGGGGCGCGGCCGGCCGGCGCGCGCACGACGCTGTTCGACCGCGGCCAGCGCTACCAGACGCCGGGCGCGGAGGATGCGATCAAGCGTTACATCGCCCTGGCGCGGGAGCATGGACTCGATCCGGCGCAGATGGCGCTGGCTTTCGTCAACTCGCGTGCCTTCGTCACCGCCAACATCATCGGCGCGACCTCGATGGAGCAACTCAGGACCGACATCGCCTCGATCGACGTCACGCTGTCGCCGGAGCTCGAGGCGGGAATCGACGCGATCCACCAGCTCGTCGGCAATCCCTGCCCCTGAGACGCCTCAAGGGCGCTGCCCTGTCGGGCAGCGCCTGCCCGGCATTTCGTCTCGCCAGAGTCACAAAAAACTGGCACTGATTCGGCATGCCGAGGCTGTTCACAGCGCTTGAGATTCCCGCCGAGGTCGCTGCGGCGCTCACGCCCCATCGGGGCGGCCTATCCGGGGCGCGCTGGATCGATCCACCGGATTACCACATCACCCTGCGCTTCCTGGGCGATGTCGACCGGCGCACGGCCAATGATGTCGATGCTTTTCTGGGCGACATCCAGTCCTATCCCTTCGAGGTCACGCTGGACGCGCTCGGCACGTTCGGCGGGGACAAGCCGCGTGCGGTCTATGCGCGGGTCCAGCCGACGCCGCGGCTGACCGAACTCCAGGCCGATCTCGAGCGGCTGATGCGGCGCCTCGGCCTGCCGGCGGAGGGCCGCAAATTCGTGCCGCATGTGACGCTGGCGCGGCTGCGGGACACCTCCCCGCTCGACGTCGCGCATTTTCTCAGCCTGCACCCGATCGTGCGGCCGATCAGCTTCACGGCGCGGCGTCTCGCCCTGATGTCGTCGCGCGATTCGGTCGGCGGCGGGCCCTATGTGCTGGAGGCGGCCTATCCGCTCGGCCCGTCCTATCCGAACCGGCCGATGCGGGGGGATCATCAGCGGAGATGACCATGCCCAAGCGCCTCGGACCCGACGCCCTGAAGGAGGCGCTGACGACGCTGACCGGGTGGACACGCGTCGAAGGGCGCGAGGCGATCACCAAGCGCTATGTCTTCCGCGATTTCAGCGAGGCCTTCGGCTGGATGACGCGGGTCGCGCTGGTGGCCGAGACGATGGGCCACCACCCCGAATGGTTCAATGTCTACCGGACGGTCGAAGTGACGCTGGCCACGCATGATGCGGGCGGGCTGACGGAGCTCGACGTCCGCCTCGCCCATGCGATGGATGCGCTGCGCCTATAGCGCGAGGCGCTATCCGCTCCAGCCGCAGGCCCGCAGAGCTGCCAGCATATGCGGCGGCGGCGGTGCCTCGACCCGGATCGGCGGTTTCTTTCGATAGAGCGGCACGGTGACGGAGCGGGCGTGAAGCTGCAGGCCCGGGCCGCCCTCGCGCGGGGCATCGCCATAGATCTCGTCGCCCAGCATGGGCCAGCCCGATTCCGCGCAATGGACACGCAGCTGGTGGGTGCGGCCGGTCAACGGCTCCAGCTCGAGCCAGGCGAGCGGGCCGGCCTCGCCCTGTCCATGCCCCATCACGCGGTAGCGCGTCTGCGAGGGCAGGCCGTCGGGATCGACCTTCATCCACCAGCCGCGATCGGGTGCCCGCTTGGCCAGCGGCAGGTCGATCAGCCCTGACTCGGCGGCCGGGCTGCCCTGCACGATCGCCCAATAGCTCTTGTCGATCGTTCCGTCACGGAACATCTGGTTGAGCTCGGCCATGGCGCGCGGGTGGCGGCCGAGGATCAGGCAGCCCGAGGTGTCCTTGTCGAGGCGGTGCGCGGCCTCGGGCCGGCGCGGCAGGCCGAAGCGCAGCGCGTCGAGATGGTCGGTCAGGACGGGGATGACCCGGCGCTTGGCCTGGGGCCCGCGATGCGAGGGCAGGCCGGCCGGCTTGTCGATGACCAGCATCATCGCGTCGCGGTAGAGCAGCGGGACCGGCAGTTCGGGCTCCGGCCGGCCGGGATCCGGGCTCGGCTGCGAAATCTCTGGTCGCTCGGGCGTGGTCATGGCATTGCGCTAGCGAAGGCCTCCCTTGGGCGCAAGCACGAGCCGCTGCGCGGCAGAGGCGACGGAACGAGTGATGAGCGAGAACGAACCGAAGAAGCGCGGCTTCTTTTCGAGATTGTTCGGCAGCGAGCCCGAACCGGCGGCTCCCGCCCCGGCCACGCCGGAGGCTGCGGAGAGGCTTCCCGAGGCGCCGGCCGATGCTCCGCGTCCGGCAGACGAGGTCGCGTCCGAGGCGGCGAGCCCGCTGCCGATCGCCATGCCCGAACCGGCGCCGGTCCAGGCCGCGCCGGTCCTGAGCGCTCCCGTCCCGGCGCCTGCGCCCGAGCCGAAGCGGAGCTGGTGGCGGCGCCTGACGGAGGGCCTGTCGCGGACCTCCTCGGCCCTGACGACCGGCATCACCGACCTTTTCACCAAGCGCAAGCTCGATGCGGGAACGCTGGAAGACCTCGAAGACATCCTGATCCAGGCCGATCTCGGGCTCGCTACCGCCGCGCGCGTCGCCAAGGCGGTCGGCGAGGGGCGCTACGACCGGCAGATCGAGCCCTCCGAGGTCAAGGCGATCCTGGCGCGCGAGGTCGAGGCGATCCTGTCGCCGGTCGCCCAGCCGCTGGTGATCGACGCCACGAAAAAGCCGTTCGTGATCCTGATGGTCGGCGTCAACGGCTCCGGCAAGACGACGACGATCGGCAAGCTGGCGGCCAAGTTCCGGGCCGAGGGCCGGTCGGTCATGCTGGCGGCAGGCGATACCTTCCGCGCGGCGGCGATCGAGCAGCTCAAGGTCTGGGGCGAGCGCACGGGGGCGGAGGTCGTCTCCGGCAACCAGGGCGCGGACGCCTCGGGGCTCGCCTTCGAGGCGCTGCAGAAGGCGAAGTCGGCCGGCACAGACGTACTGCTGGTCGACACCGCCGGGCGGCTGCAAAACAAGACGGGGCTGATGGACGAACTCGCCAAGGTGGTCCGCGTCATCCGCAAGCTCGATCCGGAGGCGCCGCATGCGGCGCTGCTCGTGCTCGACGCCACCGTCGGCCAGAACGCGCTCAGTCAGGTCGAGGCTTTCGGCGACACGGCCGGCGTTACCGGGCTGGTGATGACCAAGCTCGACGGCACGGCGCGCGGCGGCATCCTGGTGGCGCTGGCGGCGAAGTTCGGCCTGCCGGTGCATTTCATCGGCGTCGGCGAAGGCGTCGAGGATCTGGAGCCGTTCTCGGCGCGTGATTTCGCCCGCGCCGTGTCGGGGCTGGACGAGGCGGCGTGAGAGCGGCCGGCGACATGAACAGGCAGGACGAGATGAGCGACAGCATGGCGCAGCCCCCCGCGGCGAAGGGCCGCCCGATCCACCCGCTGCTCAAGCTGGCGTTGGAATTCGGGCCGCTCGCGATCTTCTTCTTCGCCAATTCCTATGGCGACCGGCTGTTCGGCGTCGCCTCCGACCGGCGCATCTTCGTCGCCACCGGCATCTTCATCGTCGCCTCGCTGGTGGCGCTGGCGGCGTCGCGCATCCTGATGGGCTATCTGCCGCGCATGGCGATCGTGAACGCGGTCGTGGTCACCGTCTTCGGCGGGCTGACCATCGCGCTGGACGACGCCTTCTTCATCAAGGTGAAGCCGACCATCGTCAACGCGCTGTTCGGCTGCGTGCTGCTGGGGGGCCTGTATTTCGGCCGCTCGCTGCTGGCGCTGGTGCTGGAATCCGTGATGCAGCTCGACGAGGAGGGCTGGCGCAAGCTGACCCTGCGCTGGGGGTTGTTCTTCTTCGTGCTGGCGGCGCTGAACGAGATCGTCTGGCGCACGCAGAGCCAGGATTTCTGGGTCGCCTTCAAGGTCTGGGGCGTGATGCCGCTGACCATGGTTTTTGCCTTGGCGCAGACGCCGCTGATCCTGAAGCACGAGATCAAGGCGGCGAAGGCGGGCGAGTAAGGCTATTTCGGCGCCATGCGCAGGGCGCCGTCGAGGCGGATGGCGCTGCCATTGAGCATGTCGTTCTCGACGATGCTCTTCACCAGCCTGGCATATTCCGCCGGCTTGCCCAGACGCGAGGGGTGCGGGACGGAGACGGCGAGCGAGGCGCGCGCCTCCTCGGGCAGGCCGTCGAACATCGGCGTCTCGAACAGGCCGGGCATGATCGTCATGACGCGGATGCCGGAGGCGGCGAGTTCGCGCGCGATCGGGAGCGTCATGCCGGCGACGCCGGCTTTCGAGGCGGCATAGGCAGCCTGGCCGATCTGGCCGTCCTCGGCCGCGATCGAGGCGGTGCAGATGAAGACGCCGCGCCCGCCATCGGCGGTGACGGGCTCGAGGGCGGCCAGCGCCGCCGCCGATTTCGCGAGCATCCGGAAGGTGCCGGTCAGGTTGATGGCGAGCGCCTTCTCGAACAGGGCCGTGTCATGGGCGACGAGTTCGCCGGTCTCGCGCTTCTTCGAGACGATGCGGCGGCCGGGCGCGATGCCGGCGCAGTTGACGAGGATTCGCGCCACGCCCTGGGCCGCCCGCGCCTTGGCCAGAGCCTCGTCGACGGACGCTTCGCTGGTGACGTCGCAGGGAACGAAGAGGCCGCCGATCTCGGCCGCGACCTTTTCGCCCCGCTCGGCGTTGAGGTCGAACAGCGCGACCTTGGCGCCCTGCGCGGCGAGCATGCGGGCCGTGGCCTCGCCGAGGCCGGACGCGCCGCCGGTGACGATCGCGGCGACGGAGGAATCGATCTGCATGGCGTGTCCCGGGATCTGATGCGACGCTTTCAGCGTTTAGTGGCCGTGGCTCCGTCCTCCAAGGCGGTTTCTTGCACCGCCCGCTGGGCAGACCTCTTGCAGCGGATATCCGCGGGGCCACATCTTTCGACAGGGCGGGCCCCGTCTCATGACGTCATGATGATGTCCCGCAACGCGCCCTCAGGAGGGGCCAGATGAGCGACGGTTTCACCTCCCGCTTCACCGAGGAGGAAATGGCGGCGATCCGCAAGAGCCTGCGCGACGAGGCGCGATTCGGGTCGGAGTTCTTCGCGCGGCTGAAGCGCGTCGCGAAGCGCATCCCGTTTTCGGAGGATCTGCTGGCCGCCTGGATTTGCGCGCGCGATCCGTCGACGCCGCGACGCGTGCGGATGACGCTGCTGGCGGCGCTCGGCTATTTCGTGCTGCCGCTCGACGCGCTGCCCGACATCATGCCGTTGCTCGGCTTTACCGACGATGCGGCGGTCATCGCGGCCGCCGTCGCGGCTGTCGCCGGTTCGATCACGCCCGAGCATCGCGAGAAGGCCAAGCGGGCCATGGCGGAGCTGTGAAGGCTCACAGCGTCAGCACGATCTTGCCTCGCGCCTTGCGGTCGCCGATCAGCGCATAGGCTTCCGTCCAGCGCTCGAGCGGGATCTCGGCATGGACATGGGCGCGGATTCGACCCTCCGCGACCCAGCCCAGCAGCCGCTCCATATTGGCGCGCTGGGCGCCCGGCTGGCGCTTGACGAAGTCGCCCCAGAAGACGCCGCGAAGGTCGCAGCCCTTCAGCAGCAGCAGGTTGAGCGGGATTTTCGGAATGCCGCCACCGGCGAAGCCGACGACGAGATAGCGCCCTTCCCAGCCCATCGAGCGGAGCGCCGGCTCGGCGAGATCGCCGCCGACCGTGTCGTAGAGCACGTCGACGCCGTGGCCCTCGGTGAGGCGGCGCAGCGCGGCGCGCAGATCCTCGCTTCCGTAATCAATGGCTTCAATGGCGCCGTGCTCGCGGGCGAGGGCGATCTTTTCCGCCGAGGACGCGCAGGCGATGACGCGGGCGCCGAGCAGAGCGCCGATCTCGACGGCGGCGAGGCCGGCACCGCCGGAGGCGCCGAGCACCGCCAGCGTTTCGCCGGGCTGGAGTTGCGCGCGCTGGATCAGCCCGTGCAGGGCCGTGCCATAGGTGACGAAAAGCCCCGCCGCCTGTGCATCCGAGAGGCCATCGGGAATGGGAATGACATTTTCGGCCGGGACGACGACGCGCTCGCGGGCGGCGCCATAGCCGAGCCAGGCGGCGACGCGCTCGCCGATGCGCCAGCCGGAGACGCCCTCGCCCAGCGCCACGACCGTGCCGGCGCATTCCGCGCTCGGCGAGAACGGCAGGTCGGGCTTGGTCTGGTAGCGGTTCTCGATGATAAGCGTGTCGAAGAAGTTGAGCGCCGCCGCCTTGACCGCGATCGCGATCTCGCCGGGGCCGGGTTGCGGCTCGGGAAGGTCGCGCAGGGCCAGCATCTCGGCCGGGCCGTGGCGTTCGCAGAGCAGCGCCTTCATCGTCACATCTCCCTCGCCGCCGCCGGCTTCACCCGTTTCGGGTGCGACTGTGCCATGGCGGCGGCGCCTGCGAAACGTGGCGGAGACCGCGCCGGCATTCGCATTTTCGCCAGGATCATGGCACTCTATCCGCCTGCCTCAGCCATCGCGCCCGTCAACGGGTGGTAAAGGCAGTGTTAAGATTTTTAATGATTGATGGCGGCCATGATCAGCTCGATTCTTCGTCCCGGCGTTCCCGCCTCGCGCCGCGTCCCCCTTCTGCCGACGTTGCTCGCAGGCTGCCTCGGCGTCGCGCTCCTTGCCTCGGCCGCGCAGGCCCAGCAGCAGCAGCGTGGACGCCCTGCGGCCGCCGCAGCAGCGCCCGCCGCCGCTGGCCAGGGCCAGGCGATGCTGCTGGAGACCGCCGGCAAATGGCAGGCCTTCACCTCGCAGCAGGGCCGCTCCAAAGTATGCTACGCCCTTTCCAAGGCCGAGACGCGGTTGCCTGCGAATCTCAAGGACGTCGAGGGGCTGCTCTTCGTCGCGACACGCCCGGCCGAGGGCGTGCGCAACGAGATCAGCTTCGTGATGAATTTCGATCTCAAGGAAGATGTCGAGCATCAGGCGATCATCGGTTCGGAGCGTTTCGCGCTGGTCGCCAAGGGCCAGAACATGTGGCTGAAGAACCCGGCCGAGGAGCCGCGCATGCTGGATTCGCTGCGCAGAGGCTCGGGGCTCGAGATCAAGGGCACCTCGAAGCGCGGCAATCCGACCTCGGACAAGTATTCGCTCGCAGGCATGAGCCAGACGGTGAAGCGCGCTGAAGACGCCTGCAAATAGGCCTGCGATTTCTCTGGCGCGCGTTCTCGTGCTATGAGCCCGCCCCAATGCGGGCCGCGACCGTCCGCCCCGAGCCAGAGTTCCGATGACCGTGACCGTCCTTGAACCCGCCGCCCCGGCGGCCGAACCCGTTTTGCAGCGGCCTTCGCTGGTCGGGCGCACGCGCGCCGGCCTCGCCGCCGCGCTGGCCGAGATCGGCGTTCCGGAGAAGGAACGGCGCATGCGCGTCGGCCAGCTCTGGAACTGGATCTATCATTACGGCGTGCGCGACTTCGCGGCGATGACCACGATCGGCAAGGGGCTGCGCGGCGCCCTGGCCGAGCGCTTCACGCTCGATCTGCCGGAGGTTACCGCCGAGCAGATCTCGACCGACGGCACCCGCAAATGGCTGATGCGGATGGCGCCGACCGGCCCGCGCGACCGCGGCGCCGAGATCGAATGCGTCTACATCCCCGAGGTCGATCGCGGCACGCTCTGCGTCTCGAGCCAAGTCGGCTGTACGCTGACCTGCACCTTCTGCCACACCGGCACGCAGCGCCTGGTGCGCAACCTCACCACCGAGGAGATCGTGGCGCAGCTGATGGTGGCGCGCGACCGGCTCGGCGATTTCCCGAACCGCGAGGCCCCCGGCGGCGCCTTCGTGCCGAAGGATGGCGGGCGCTTCGTCTCCAACATCGTCTTCATGGGCATGGGCGAGCCGCTCTACAATTTCGACGGCGTGCGCGACGCGATCGACGTCATCTCCGACAATGAGGGGCTGTCCCTCGGGCGCCGTCGCATCACGGTGTCGACCTCGGGCGTCGTGCCCCAGATCGGCCCGCTCGGCGACGAGATGGGCACGATGCTGGCGATCTCGCTGCATGCGGTCCGCGACGATCTGCGCAACGAACTCGTGCCGCTGAACAAGAAGTACCCGATCGCCGAACTGCTCGAGGCCTGCCGGACCTATCCCGGCGTCTCGAACGCCAAGCGCATCACGTTTGAGTATGTCATGCTCAAGGGCGTCAACGACAGCGATGCCGAGGCGCGCGAGCTGGTGCGGCTGCTCAAGGGCATCCCGGCCAAGATCAACCTGATCCCGTTCAATCCCTGGCCCGGCACGAAATACGAATGCTCAGACTGGGACCGGATCGAGCGCTTCTCCGAGATCGTCTTCCGCGCCGGCTATGCCTCGCCGGTGCGCACGCCGCGGGGGCGCGACATCCTCGCCGCCTGCGGACAGCTCAAGAGCGAGACCGAGAAGCTCTCCGCCCGGGCCCGGCTGATGCTGGACCAGGAGGAAGCGGCCGCGGCGAACGCCGGCTGACCCGATGCTGCGCTGGCTCCTGCTGATTCCGTTCGCACTGGTGATGGCGATGGCTGCCGGCCTCGTCGCGATGATGGTCGCCAGCGTCGTCTCGCCGGGCCTCGCGCTGCTGATCGGCGGCGGCTTCGAGCGTCTGCTCGACGCGCTGTTCGGACTGGCTGACCTGGGCATCGATCCGGGGCCGACCGCGGAGGCCGCCTTCGTGCTGCTCGGCCGGCTGGGCTTTGCGATCATCGTCGCGCCGGTCGTGCTGGTTGCGGTCGGCTGCGAGCTGTTCTCGCTGCGCAGCGGCCTCATCCAGAGCGGGCTCACCGGCCTGCTCGCGGCGCTGCTGCCGCTCGGCATGCTCGGGTTGGCGCGTGCCCCGACGGGAGCCGAGGTGCAGGTCCTCGGCGGGCTCGTGCTGGTCGGCGCGGCGACGGGCTTCGTCTACTGGCTGATCGCGGGGCGCAGCGCCGGCGGCGAGCGGCGCGAGCCGGTCTGACCGGCAGGGGTTCGACCGGGTTCGGCTGGGTATGACCCAGTGCTACCGCCGCGCCAACACGCTGGTTTTCCAGCCAAAATCTGCGGCCATCCCTGATCTCAGTTCGGCTTTGGCCATTAGCACGCGCGTTCGCAGCCCCTTGCTAATCCCCGATCGCAACACCCTCCCGGCGCCCATCCGCTCCGCCGACGAAGCCTTCCGGCGTCTTGACGATCGCCTGGATGCCCGATGTCATCTCGAGCAGGCGGATTTCGTGGCCCTTCGTCTCCAGCGCCGCCTTCCACCCTTCTGCCTCGGTGCCCTTCTCCAGCTCGGTCGGGCCGTTGCGGCTGCCGAAATTGCCGAGATCGACGGCGGCCTGCGGGTCCATCTTCCAGTCGAGCAGGGCGACGAGCGTCTTGGCGACATAGCCGATGATCTGGCTGCCGCCGGGCGAGCCGACCACGGCATAAAGCCGGCCGAAGGCGTCGAAGACCAGCGTCGGCGCCATCGAGGAGCGCGGGCGCTTGCCCGGCTCGACGCGGTTGGCGACCGGCTTGCCGTCCTCCTCCGGCACGAAGGAGAAATCGGTCAGCTCGTTGTTGAGCAGGAAACCGCCCGCCGTCATCAGCCTTGCGCCGAAGCCGTCCTCGATGGTGGTGGTCATCGAGACGGCGTTGCCATCGCCGTCGACGACCGAGATGTGGCTGGTTCCGTTCTCGATGCCCTCCGAGGGCGCCAGCAACCCCGCCCGCTTGTTGGGCGGTTCGCCGGCCTTGGCGCGGCCCATCGAGCGTTCGGGGCTGATCAGCCCGGCGCGCGAGCGGATGTAGTCGCGGTCGATCAGGCCGGGCAGGGGAATGCCGACGAAGGCGGGATCGGCGAGATAGAGGTTGCGGTCGGCGAAGGCGAGGCGGCCGGCCTCCGAAAACCAGTGCGCGGCCTCCGCGCCGGGACCCATCCGTGGGAGATCGCGCGTTTCGAGCATGCCGAGCATCTGCTGCACGGCGACCGCGCCCGAACTCGGCGGGCCCATGCCGCAGAGGCGCCAGACCCGGTAGGCGCCGCAGACCGGCTCGCGCTCCTCGACGCGGTAGGCGGCGAGATCTGCCATCGTCATGTCGCCGGGATTGGTCGCGTGGCCGGTCACGGTCGCGACGATGTCGCGCGCGATCTCGCCCTCGTAGAAGGCGCCCGCGCCGTGCTCGGCCAGAGCGCGCAGCGTCGCGGCGAAGGCGGGGTTGCGAAGGATCGTGCCGACCGCTTTCGCCCGGCCGTCGGCCTCGTAGAAATAGGCCGCGGCACGGGCGTCCTTCGCCAGGTTCCTTTCGCCGGACAAAAGCCCGTTCAGGCGCGGGGAGATGGCAAAGCCGTCTTCCGCCAGTCTGATCGCCGGAGCGAGCACCTGTGGCCAGGGCAGTTTCCCCCAGCGGCGATGCGCCTCCTCCAGCAGCCTCGGCGTGCCGGGAACCCCGACCGACCGCCCACCGACGACCGCGTCGACGAATCGCATCGGCTTGCCGTCCTGTCCGATGAAGCGGTCGGGTTTCGCCGCGGCGGGCGCCGTCTCGCGGCCGTCGAGCGTGATCACCCGCCGGGCCGCCTCGTCCCAATGGACCAGGAAGGCGCCGCCGCCGAGGCCCGAGCTCTGCGGCTCGACCAGGTTCAGCACGAGCTGGACGGCGATGGCGGCATCGACCGCGCTGCCGCCGGCGCGCAGGATGTCGCGCCCCGCGGCGGCGGCGAGCGGATTGGCGGCGGCGACCATGAAGCGCTGGGCGGTGGCGGTGGCTTTCGCGGTCCGACCCGTCGCGGCCTCGGGCGCCGGGGCAAGCGGCTGGGCCTTGGCCGGCGCCGCCATCAGCAGGAGCAGGGCGCAGGCGAGGATGCGGGGGCGGTGGCCGGGAATCAGGGGCATGGCGATGGTCCGCTGGCGGGTCCTGCCGCCAGCCTAGCGCAAGCCGGCGAGCGCGCCATCACCCCGTGCCGCTTGGAGCGATCCCATGCGGCGTCTAAGGTCGCGTTCGTCTTCGTCGTCCGATCGTGCCAAGGGGGCCCGGCATGTCGCTTTCGTCCGTCTCGAAAACCCGCCATCCGTTCGCGGTGCTGATGGCCGCCCTGCTGGGCCTCGCCCTCGCCGGCTGCGGCGTCAACAATGTCCCGACGCTGGAGGAAAAGGCTAAGGCGAGCTGGGGCGAGGTGCAGAACCAGTATCAGCGGCGGGCCGACCTGATCCCGAACCTGGTCGAAACGGTGAAGGGCTTCGCCGCGCAGGAGCGCGAGGTGCTGACCGCGGTCATCGAGGCGCGCGCCAAGGCGAGCCAGGTCAAGGTCGACGCCTCGACGATCACCGATCCGGCCAAATTCAAGGAATATCAGGAGGCGCAGAACCAGCTCAGCGGGGCGCTGGGCCGGCTGCTGGTCACGGTCGAGCGCTATCCGGAGCTGAAATCCAACCAGAACTTCCTGGCGCTCCAGTCCCAGCTCGAAGGCACAGAGAACCGCGTCGCCGTGGCGCGGCGCGACTACATCCAGGCTGTCCAGGCCTTCAACACCGAGATCCGCACCTTTCCGGGCGTCATCTGGGCCCGGCTGTTCTGGGGCGCGAAGCCGATGGAGAGCTTCGCGGCGACGGCGGGGGCCGAGCGGCCGCCGGCTGTGAAGTTCTGAGGGCGCTCGACGGGGCAGGGCCATGCTGCTGACCTCTCCGTCATGCTCGGGCTCGACCCGAGCATCTTTTGGAAGAGATTCTCGGGTCCTCGCTTCGCTGCGCCCGAGAATGGCGGCTGTGTGCCTCGCTCTGCTGACGACCCTGATTGGTTCGCTCGCGCTGGCCGCCGATCCCTCCTACCCGGCCCTCTCCGGCCGCATCGTCGATGGCGCCAAGCTGATCGCGGCGGAGCCGCGCCAGCGGATCGAGGGCAAGCTCAAGGCCCATGAGGACAAGACCTCGGACCAGATCGTGGTCGCGACGGTGCCGTCCCTGCAGGGGCTGAGTATCGAGGACTACGCCAACGGCCTGTTCCGGTTCTGGAAGCTCGGCCAGGCCAAGACCAATAACGGCGTCCTGCTGCTGGTCGCGCCGACCGAGCGCAAGGTCCGCATCGAGGTGGGCTATGGGCTGGAGGGGGCGCTCACTGACGCGCTCTCCAAGGTCATCATCACGACGGCGGTGGCGCCCAAGTTCAAGGCGGGCGACTTCGCCGGCGGCATCGAGGGCGGTGTCGACGCCATCCTGAGCATCCTCGCCGGCGACGCCGAGGAGTGGCAGCGGCGCGCGAGCGTGCGCAGCGACGAGACATCCACGGTCGACATCATCGCGATGGTGGTCATGATCGCGCTGGTCCTGATCATCGTCGCGGCCTTCATCCGGGAATTCGGCGGTACCGATGCGTCGCGTCGGCACCGCCTGCGCAACGGGCGCTGGGTGACGCTGCCGCAAAGCTCCGGCTGGAGCACGGGGTCGGGCGGAAGCTGGAGTTCGGGATCCGGTGGCGGGTCGAGTTCGAGCGGCGGCTTCTCCGGGGGGGGCGGATCGTCGGGCGGCGGCGGGGCTTCGGGAGACTGGTGATGGACGAGCAGGACCGGCAGGCGATCGCCGACGCCGTGCGCGAGGCCGAGGGCCAGACAGCGGGCGAGATCGTGGTCATGATCGACCGCGCTGCGGGGAGCTATCGGACGATACCGGTGGTGATGGCGCTGACGCTCGCGCTGCTGGTGCCCTGGCCGCTGCTCGCGATGACGGAGACGAGCGCGCCGCGCATCTTCCTGATCCAGCTGATCTGTGCCGTGCTGCTGCTCGCGACGCTGCTCTGGTATGGCCGCGGCGGGCGCTTCGTGCCCGGCTTCATCAAGCGCAGGCGGGCGCACGAGGTGGCGCTGCGCGAGTTCACGGCGCGGGGGCTGAGCCGCACGCGGCAGCGCACGGGCGTGCTGCTCTACATCGCGATCCAGGAGCGCTATGCCGAGATCATCGCCGACAGCGGCATCGACGGCCGGGTCGAGCAGGCAGTGTGGGACGAGATCGTCGAGGCGGTCGTCATCGCGGGACGTGACGACCGGCTTCGCGAAGGGGTCGTCACCGCGGTGCGGGCGATCGGCGCCGTCCTGGCGAACCATACGCCGCGCTCGCCCGACGACATCGACGAGCTGCCGAACAGCGTCATCCTGCTCTGAGTACCCCGAGCGCGGGAGCGGGCGTCAGGCGGAGACGTCCGCCGGTTCCGGCCGTCGCCAGACATAGATGAGAACGCCGATCATCCCCGCCGCTACGACGGCCTGAAGCTGGCGGGAAGCGGTCTCGAGGAAGATCAGCGAGAAGCTTGCCAGCATGCTGAACGTGACGATCCATTTTACGGGGCGCGAGACGGCGCCCGAGGTCTGCCAGTTGCGAATCAGCTTGCCGAAACGCGGATGCGTCGTCAGCCACGTCTCCATCCGCGGCGAGGACCGCGAGAAGCAGGCCGTGGCGAGGACGAGAAAGACGATCCCGGGAACCAGCGGCACGACCAGCGCAACGACGCCGATGGCGACACAGAGGCAGCCGAGAGCAACGTAGAGCGGACGTTGTCATGCCGGCTTTAGCGAGGGGGTAGGTTCCACGGCCGCCCTCTGGACGTTCGATCGAGACGCCGGAGCTTCTGCCGCAGCGTGACGCGCCTTGCAACCACCCCGCGCTGCAGCGGTGGATCCGTGATCAACGGTCGACGCCGCGCGCCGCCGCAAGCACCGTGGACGGCATGACGCCGGATTTTCCCTGCCGCTCGGCCTGGATCAGGACAACGTAGCTGTCGACTTCGGGGCCTTGCGTGACGCCGAGCGGAGCCGTGACAGTCGCAGGCCGGCCGTCCCAATCGCCGATGCGGGTCATGCCGCGTACGACATTGGCATAGGCCACCGTCTTGCCCTGGTTCTCGCCGCGGGCGATCGGCACCGTGACCATCTTTGTCGTGGTCGCGACCCAGACGCCAGCGGTGCGCTCCTGCACATCACCAACCGGGACCAATGTCACCACGAGCTGCCCATCGGCTTCCTTCACGGCCAGCTTCGCGACGAAGCCGCCGCCCGGGGGGGCTTTCGAGGCGCGTTCGATCTCGCCTCGATCCGATCCGACGACATGCGCTGCACCGTTGATCACGGCCTGGGGCGTGTAGACCTGTCCGTCCCCGCGCGCCTTGGCATAATACTTCTGGCGCTTGGCGAAGCTGTCCTTGCCGAGCGTGTCCTTCCAGCCGAGATAATCCCAGTAGGTCACCGGCAGCGTCAGGGTGATGATGTCCCGCTGCTTGGCGAGGTCGACGAAGAGGGCGTCGGCCGGCGGGCAGGAAGAGCAGCCCTGGCTGGTGAAGAGCTCCACCACCGCCCGGGGCTGGAGGTCCGGCACCTGAGCGCGCGCCGCGTCTGCGCCCAGCAGGAGCAGGGCGGCAGCGGCGGAGAGGAGGGGCGCGGAACGTTTCATGGCCTGAACTCGGCGAGATCTTGCATCTCAGGCGTTACCAAAGCGCCCCATTCGTCTCACTTCAAAATCACGTTGCCTTGAAAACAGGGGAGGGTGCAACGGCTGGTGCCTCGGCGGCGGCGGCCGAGATCATGTTCGGGCGCCAGCGGCGATGCATCCAGAGCCATTGCTCGGGATGTTCGCGGACCCAGCCCTCGACCACGGCGGTCATCATCGCCATGGCGCCCTGGACGTCGATCTCGCCGGCCGCGTCGCGGGGCAGGTCGAGCGGCGGCGTCAGCTGCAGCCGGAAGCGCTGGTTCGGCAGGCGGATGACGCGCACGCCATGCACCGGGCATTCGAAGCGGCGGGCGAATTTGCCGAGGATCGGGTTGGTCAGGGCCGGGCGGCCCATGAAGGGCACCACGACGCCGCGGGTGAAGTGCTGGTCGATCAGCATGCCGAGATGGCCGTCGCGCTCGAGCACGCCCTGCATGGCGAAGGCGGCGCCCTGCTTCGCCGCGGCGAGCCCGCCCATCGCGCCGGAGCGGATCTCGTGGACGACGGCGGCGATCGCCGGGTCGTTGGGCGCCCGGAACACGGCCGTCGTTTCGAGATCGTAGGCCTGCGCGCAGATCGCCGGCAGTTCCCAATTGGCGAGATGCGCCGAGAAGATCAGGCCGGGCCTGGCATCGTCCTTCAGCGCGATGAAATGCTCGATGCCCTCGACCTCGACGCGGGAGGGCGCGTCGGGGTTGAGGTAGTCGTAGTCGAACAAGGTGGCGAGATGGGCGTATTCGGCGGCGGTGCGGCCCAGATTCTCCCAGGCGCCTCGCGCGATGCGGCGCACCTCGGCCTCGTCCATCCCCGGAAAGGCCGCGCGGATATTGGCGAGCGCGACGCGGTTGACCGGAATCAGCGGGCTCGCCGTGCGCAGCAGCCAGCCGCCGAGATCGCTCGACCGCTCCGGTCCGAGCAGGCGCAGGAAGCCGAAGAGGGCCCGGATCAGGCCGAT
The DNA here is from genome assembly GCF_001557075.1 of Methylobacterium sp. CCH7-A2. Classification (NCBI taxonomy): domain Bacteria; kingdom Pseudomonadati; phylum Pseudomonadota; class Alphaproteobacteria; order Hyphomicrobiales; family Methylobacteriaceae; genus Methylobacterium; species Methylobacterium sp. CCH7-A2. Next base: position 23,679 of record NZ_LSKN01000302.1, on the reverse strand, counting down.
CATCACCGCCGCGCCTGCGCGTGCGGCGATTGTTTTCAAGCGTCTCAAGATCGGCCCGGTCCTCTCGCGCCCCTCTGGCCGTCGCGGCCGGGCTGACGGCGCGACTTGCGGCAGGACGGCGCTTTCGTCAAGTTTTCAGCGGCGGCCATCCGCTTGCGGCAGCGCGTTCCGCAGCGTCCTCAGAAGGTCACGACGACCTTTCCGAAGACCTGCCGGCCCTCGAGACGCGCGAGCCCCTTCTCGAAATCCTCCAGCGGAAAGACGGAATCGATGACCGGTTTCATGCCGGCCGCCATCTTGTCGAGGGACTGGCGGATGTTCTCGATGCGGCAGCCGAAGGAGCCGGTGATGCGGTACTGCTGCTGGAACAGCTGCATCAGGTTGATCGTGGCCGAGGGGCCGGATGTCGCGCCGCAGGTGACGAGACGGCCACCGCGCTTGAGGCAGAGCAGCGAGCCGTTCCAGGTGTCGGCGCCGACATGCTCGAAGACGACATCGACGCCCTTTCGCTTGGTGAGGCGGCGGACCTCGCCCTCGAAGCGCTCGGTCTTGTAGTTGATGACGTGGTCGGCGCCGAGTTCGGCGGCCTTGCGACCCTTCTCGTCGTCGCCGACCGTGGTGAAGACCGTGCAGCCGATCGCCTTGGCCATCAGGATCGCGGCCGTGCCGATGCCGGAGCCGCCGGCATGGACCAGGACCGACTCTCCGGGCTCGAGCCTGGCGTTGTCGAACAGCATGTGCTGGACCGTGCCGAAGCCGATCGGCGCGCAGGCCGCGTCCTCGAAGGAGACGCCGGCGGGTGCTTTGACCACGAGCCTTGCCGCCTTGTTCAGGAATTCGCGAGCGAAGCCGTCGATATGGAAGCCCATGATGCCGGCGACGTTCTCGCAGAGATTGTCGCGGCCCTCGCGGCAGGCCTTGCAGTGGCCGCAGGTCTCGGCGCCATAGGCGGTGACGGTGTCGCCGACGGCGAGGCCGGTGACGCCCTCGCCGACGCAGACGATCTCGCCCGAGGCCTCGACGCCCGCCGCCTGCGGCATCTTGCGCTTGGCGAAGGCCATGCCGCGGAAGCCCCAGACGTCGAGATAGTTCAGCGCGACGGCACGGATGCGAATCTGGACCTCGCCGGCGGCGGGAGGCGGCGGCGGGTCGATCTCCTCGAGACGGAGGTCGCGGTCGCCGTGAAGTTGAAGTGAACGCATGGGAAGACGGAGTCTCTTTTTCAGTCGCTGCAGCGCGGCGCGGGGTGCCGCCGGTCCATCACAGTTCAAGGCAATCTGTTGTTGCGACGGCGCGACAAGGGGTCTGATCAGCGGCTCAGTGACTGTTCGTCGCTGTGCCATGCGGCAAGGCGGGCTGCTCTGGGCTCTTGTGGTGAACCGCATCGACGTAATTTTCGATCGCGGTTGCAATAATCCATTCCGGCGAACGATCCGTTTGAGCAGCCAGTTCTTTTACGATGGCAGCGATCTGAGGTTCCAGCTCGATTGTTATGTCCATAGCACGACTCCTCATGTCGCCATTCCGAGCAGAGCGCAGCCATCACTTCGCGGCCGGAGGCGACTAGATTGCGCCGTAGACACGCTCCCCGCAACGACGGATGCGGGTCATCTCAGCGGTGGACGCCGAGCTGCGCGGTCACGCCGCCGTCGATCGGGATGACGGTGCCGGTGATGTAGGCGGCGGGCTCGCTCATCAGGAAGGCGGCGAGGCCGCCGACCTCCTCTGGCCTGGCAAAGCGGCCGGCGGGAATCTGCCCCTGCATCTTGTCGCGATAGGCGGCGTAGGGCGCCATCATGTCGGTATCGACGAAGCCGGGCGCGATGACGTTGACGGTGACGCCGCGCTTGCCGGTCTCGACCGCGAGCGTCTTCGCATAGGAGATCAGCGCGCCCTTGGAGGCGGCGTAAGCCGCATTGCCGGGGTTGCCGCGCAGCGCCGCGACCGAACCGATGGCGACGATCCGGCCGGCCCGGGCGCGGATCATGGACCGCATCAGGCTCTTGGCGAGGCGGGTGAAGGCCCAGAAATTGACCTGCATGGCCGCTTCCGCCTTGTCCTGCGCCATCATCGCGGCCAGCGAGTCATAGGGCTGGCCGGCATTGTGGACGAGGCCGAAATAGCTCTCGCTTTCGCGGTCCTCGCAGAAGGCGTCGAGCGCCGCCTTGTCGGCGAGGTCGAGCGGCAGGGCCTGGATGGCGCGGCCGGGATGTGCGGCGGCGATCTCGGCGGCCAGCGCCAGGGCCTGCTCGCCCGAGGAGCGATAGGTGAAATCGACATCGTGGCCGGCCGCGGCCAGCGCCCGGACGATGGCCGCGCCGACGCCCTTGGCGCCGCCGGTGACGAGAACCTTGGTCATGAGCGGGTCGGCTCCGCGGTCAGGACGAGGCTGGTGTTCTGCCCACCGAAGCCGAAGGAGTTGGACAGGACCGTCCGCACCTTGGCGTCGCGGGCGACATTGGGGACGACATCGAGCGCGATCGCAGGGTCGGGCGTGACGTAGTTGATCGTCGGCGGAATGCGACCATGCGCGATGGTGAGGAACGAGATCACCGCCTCGACCGCGCCGGCCGCGGTCAGGGTATGGCCGATCATCGACTTGTTGGAGGACATCGGCAGGCGCGCCATGCGCTCGCCGAAGACGGCGGCGCAGCTCATCGCCTCCATCTTGTCGTTCTCCGGCGTCGAGGTGCCGTGGGCGTTGATGTAGTCGACATCGTCGGGGCTGAGGCCGGCATCGGCCAGCGCATCCTGCATGGCGAGGATGGCGGGCTTGCCGTCCGGGCTGGAGCGGGTGCGGTGGAAGCCGTCGCCGCGCTCGCCGCAGCCGGCGACGATGCCGAGGATGGTCGCCCCGCGCGCCAGGGCATGGTCGTAATCCTCCAGCACCAGCGCGCCCGCGCCCTCGCCCATGACGAAGCCGTCGCGGTTCTTCGAGAAGGGCTTGGCGGCGGCTTCCGGCGGGTCGTTCTGGGTCGAGAGCGCCGAGAGCAGCGAGAAGCGGATCAGCGCCTCGGCATGGATCGAGCCGTCGGTGCCGATGCAGAGCGCGGCTTTCGTCTCGCCGCGGCGGATCGCCTCGACGCCCATCTGGATCGCGGTGGCGCCAGATGAGCAGGCGGTCGAGAGCGAGATCGGCGAGCCCTTGGTGCCGAAGGCGTCGGCGACATGATCGGCGACGGTGCCGAACAGGAACATCTCGTGCATCGCCTTGAAGCGCTGCGAGGCTGCGGCGCTGAGCAGGCCGCGATAGTCGACCTCGCCGTCCAGTGAGGCGGCGAGCTCCTGCTTCTGCGGCCATTCCATCTCGACGGGGGGGACCGCCATGAAGAGCTCGCCCGGAAAATCGCCCGGCTGGCCGATGCCGCTCTGGCCGACAGCCTCCTCGGCCGCGAGCATCGCGAGCTTCTCGGAGAGCTGCGGGGCGGTGAAGGGGCCGTCGAACAGGAAATCGACGGTTCCGCCGATGGTGGTGCGCAGGCCCTGCGTCGGGAAGCGCTCGATGGCGTGGATGCCGGAGCGGCCGGCGGTGAGCGCCTCCCAGTTCGCCGCCTTGCCCTGGCCGAGCGAGGTGACGATGCCGAGTCCGGTCACGGCGACGACGGGCCTGCCCCGGGAATCGCGGCGGCCGACGGCGGGAGACGGTTTGGAGGGGGTGGTTTCGCTCATCGCACGCTCCTCACGGGGCCACCAGGTGGGCCGCACCCTCGCCGCGCCAGTGACCGGCGCCGGTGACGACGGCCTCGCGGGCCTGGCCCTTCGACAAGGCGGCGGCGGCGAGCGCGACCGAGACGGGGAAGGCGGCCTCAACCGCATGGCCGAGCAGATCGCCGGTCGCGACGCGGCGCGCCTGCGGCAAGGTCGCCAGCGCAGCCGCTTCCTCGGCGGTGACGCCGGCGACGCCGGTGGCGGCCGAGACGGCGAGCGCGCCGGGGGCGACGGGGCCGAGATCGGCGAGCAGGCCGCGCAGCGCCGCCTCGACCGCGCCGGGCTGGCGTTTCGAGCGGGTCGCGACGACGGCGTCGAGCCGGGCCAGGATGGTGGCGCCGCGGGCGGCTGCGCGTTCGGCCGACTCCAGCACGAGGAAGGCCGAGGCGCTGCCCGTGATCAGGCCGGGCGCAGTCTCGCGCTCGAAGACGGGGGCGAAATCGCCCTTTCGCAGGAAGCCGCCCAGCTCGAACAGCAGCAGCATGTCCTGCCGCTCGGCATTGTAGGAGCCACCGACCAGCATGACCTCCGCCTGGCCGGCGGCGATGCGGGCATGGGCGGTGCGGATGGCGTCGACGCCGGCCTGCTCCTCGCCCATGAAGGTGCGCGAGGCGCCGGTGATGCCGTGGACGATGCCGATATTGCCGGCGAGCAGGTTGGACAGCTGGGCCAGGAACAGGGTGGGGCGCAGATCGCCCATCAGCCGCTCGTTCAGGAAGGTGCCGGGCGCGTTGGCGCCGCGCAGCCCGGTCAGGATGGCGCTGTCGACGGCATGGTCGCGCTCGCCGCCGCCGGCGGCGACGATGACCTGCAGCATCGCCTTGGCCTCGGCATCGTCCTTCAGCCCCGCCCCGTCGAGTGCGAGCCCGGCCGCATAGACGCCGAGGCGCTGCCACGGCTCCATCTGGCGCTGGTCGGACTTCTTGGGGATCTGCCGGTCGAGTTCGAGCGGTTTCAGCGGGTGAACCGGATAGGGTGCGAAGCTCGTCGTGTCGACGACGGGCGCGGCCATGGCCGCCAGCGCGTCCGCATGGGTGTCGATGCCTTCGCCGAGGCTGGAGGCGAGGCCGATGCCGGTGATGACGACGCCGTGCTTCATGATCGGGCCTGCTCCGGGGCGAGGCCGATGGCGGCCAGGCGTGCCTCCATCAGGCTGCGCATGTCGGCGGGGAAGGGCATCAGGCGGAAGCGCAATTCCGCATCGCAGATCGCTTTGCCGTCGATGGCGATGCGCGCCTTGGTCGCCGCATAGCCCGAGCCCTCGATGACGAGTTCGGCGGCGATGTCGAGCACGGCATCCGGCTCGACGAAGGTGCGGAAGCGCGCCTTGTCGACGGTCATCAGGAAGGGCATCTGCGTCAGCCCGTTGAGCGCGAGCAGCAGATAGCCGGAAGCCTGCGCCATGGTTTCGGTCAGCAGCACGCCGGGGACGAGCGGATGGCCGGGGAAATGACCCTCGAAGACGGGGCTGGCGTCGGCCGCCGGCACGGTCGAGCGGGTCGCGATCCGCTTCTCGCCCGGTTCGAAGGCGACCACGCGGTCGATCATGTCGAAATATTCGAGGCGCATGCGCTTCCGATCGTCGGTCACGGGGCGTCGAAGCCGGCTCCGACGCGGCTCTGCTCTAAACGCTGAGCCGGCAGGGCTCAAGCCGGCGCCCGCCAAAGCAGGACGGCCCCCATGCCGGGGCGCCGCGGACAACGCGTCCGCGCCCCGGGATGAGGGCCGTGATCACGGAGGTGGCGGAACTCAGGCCGCCTTGGCGGCGACGAGATCGTCGATGCGCTTGCAGAGGTTCTCGAGCACGAAATACTGCTCGGCCGGCGCCTTGCCCTCGTTGACCTCCTGCGTCCACTGCTCGAGCGGCAGCTTGATGCCGAAGGCCTTGTCGATCGCGAAGGCGATGTCGAGGAAGGCGAGCGAGTCGATGCCGAGATCGTCGATCGCGTGGCTCTGCGGCGTGATCTTCTCGCGCGGAATGTCGCAGGTCTCCGAAATGATTCCGGCGACCGTCTCGAAGGTGGCGGACATGCGGGTGCTCCCGTCGTGATGATGGAGGCGGACGACATCCGGGCGCGGACGATCGTCCTGCGCCTGCCCCAAGCCCCCCGCCAAGGATGACTGTGACGCCCCCTTACACCGCGGGGGGTGAGAGGACAACTGCGGCGAGTCCGGCGGCCGGACTCGCCCGTCGAACGCAAGTGCGGGGAGAAGCTCGTCCGAATTGCCGAAGTGACGTAACGTTAATGATCCGATGCAATTCTGCGTTGCTTTCGAGTCGCTCGGGGGACTGGCCGTGGTATCGCTGAAAACGCGCTTTGCCTTGCTGTGCCTGCTGCTCGCCCTCATCACCAGCGCGGTCGCGGGAATCGGCCTTCATTCGTCGTCGCGCATGGGCTCAGCCATCGACGATCTCGCCCAATCAGCCACGGCGATCCGCAACCACACCATCGGCGACATGCTGCATGACGGGCTGCGCGCCGATGTCTACGCGGCCCTCATCCGGTCCGACCAAGGAGCAGACGGGACAGAGACGATCGCGGAGACACGGGCACACGCCCAGGAGTTTTCGGAGCGCATCGCCGCGACAAAGACGATCGTCAGTTCGCCGGAGACCCTCGCGCGCCTGCAGGCGCTCGACGAGCCATTGAACAGCTATATCGCCCAGGCGGTGACGCTGGTCGAACTCGCCTTCAGGGACCGCAAGGCCGCTCTCGCGGGCATGGCGCTGTTCGACGAACGCTTCGAGGCGCTCGAAAGGTCGATGAAGGAGGCCGGCGACGCGCTGGAGGCCGAGGCGATGGCGGCGCAGTCGGGTGCGGGCAGCGCCCGTGGTCTCGCCACGAGCGTCGCGCTGTCCGGCCTCGTCATGGCGCTGCTGACGGCGCTCGGGCTCTATGCGGCGGTCCTGCACAGCATCGCCCGCCCGATCGCGCAGATCGTCGAGACGATGCGTCGGCGTGGATCGGAGCCGGGGTCCGTGTTGATCCCGCATCGCGATCGCCGCGACGAGATCGGTGAAATGGCGCGGGCCATCGGCTCCTATCAGGACGTGCTGGCCGGACGCGCGGCCGAGGAGCAGTCGCGGCGTGACGAGGAGGTGCTCTCTTCGCAGAGGCAGGCCGCGACGTTCGCCGAGACCGCGCACCAGATCAGGCGGGCGGTCGATGCCGCCGTGCATGGCGATTTCAGCCATCGCGTCGACCCTGGGGCGCAGCAGGGCGAGATGGCGGCGCTCGTCACGGGGATCAACCAGATCAACGCCGCGATCGACGGCGCGACGACGACTTTCGCCGATGTGCTGGCGGCCATCGCCGACGGCGATCTCACCCGCACCGTCAGGACGGACTACTCCGGCAAGCTTGGATCCGTCAGCGGCTCGATCAACGAGATGGTCGAGAAGCTGGCCTTGACCGTGACGGTGATCAAGCAGACGGCGCGCGAGATCGCCGCAGCCGCCGAGGAGATCAAGTCGGGAGCGGAAAACCTCTCGCTGCGCACCGAGGAGCAGGCTTCGTCTCTGGAGGAGACTGCCGCCACCACCGAACAACTGGCGGCATCGGTGAAGGCTTCGGCCAATGCTTCGCGGCAGGCTGTCCATCTGGCCGAGAACGCGACGCGCGTCGCCCGCAATGGCGGTGCCATCGTCACCGACGCGATCGGCGCGATGAACCGCATCGAACAGGCCAGCGGCAAGATCACCGACATCACCTCCGTGATCGACGGGATCGCCTTCCAGACCAATCTGCTCGCGCTGAATGCGGCGGTGGAGGCGGCGAGGGCCGGGGATGCCGGCAAGGGCTTCGCGGTCGTGGCGTCCGAGGTTCGGGCGCTGGCTCAGCAATCTGCGGACGCGGCCAAGAGCATCTCCGGCCTGATCAACGATACCACGCAGGAGGTTGCCGCCGGGGTGAAGCTCGTACGCAGCGCGGGCGAGGTGCTGGGTGAGATCGTCGAGGCGACGCAGCAGGTCGCCGGTACGGTGACGGAGGCTGCAGCGGCCTCCGGCGAACAATCGAACGGAATCGACGAGATGAGCCAGACCGTCGTGCGGATGGACGAGATGACGCAACAGAACGCCGCGCTGGCCGAGGAAAGCGCGGCCGCCGCCGTCATGCTCGGCCGCAAGATCGCCGAACTCGACGCGCTCGTCGCCACGTTCCGAACCACGAGCTCCGCGCGGCCGATGCACCGTCCGGAGGCTGCCACCACCCTGCGCCGGGCGAGCTGACGACAGTCAATCCCGTGCCTTCCACGCAAAAGGGCTGCGGCATCACGCGATGCCGCAGCCCTTTTTTGTGTTTCTCTAGAAGGCCGCGACTGGGCCCGGCCGTTCCGTCGCTCAGGCGGCCAGCCCGCGCAGCACGTAGTGCAGGATGCCGGCGTTCTTGAAGTAGTCGATCTCGTCCAGCGTATCGATGCGGCAGAGGATCGGCACCTTCTTCACCGAGCCGTCGGCATAGGTGATCTCGGCTTCGAGCGTCTGGCGCGGCTTGACCGTGGCGAGGCCCTTGATGGAGACCGTCTCGTCGCCCTTCAGGTCGAGCGAGGCCCAGCTCGTGCCCTCCTGCAGGGTGAAGGGCACCACGCCCATGCCGACCAGGTTCGAGCGGTGGATGCGCTCGAAGCTCTGCGCGATCACGGCCTTGACGCCGAGCAGGTTTGTGCCCTTCGCCGCCCAGTCGCGCGAGGAGCCGTTGCCGTATTCGACGCCGGCGAAGATCACCAGCGGGACGTTCTCCTGCTGGTACTTCATCGCCGCATCATAGATCGGCAGCTCTTCCTTGCTCGGATAGTGGATGGTGTAGCCACCCTCGCGCCCGTTCGGGCCGAGCATATGGTTGCGGATGCGGATGTTGGCGAAGGTGCCGCGCATCATCACCTCGTGATTGCCGCGGCGCGTGCCGTACTGGTTGAAATCCGCGACCGCGACGCCGTGCTCGGTGAGATAGGCGCCGGCGGGCGAGGCCGCCTTGATCGAACCGGCCGGGGAGATGTGGTCGGTGGTAATCTTGTCGCCGAAGAGGCCGAGGATGCGCGCACCCTTGATGTCGCCGATCGGCGCCGGCTGCTTGCCCATCCCGCGGAAATAGGGCGGGTTCTGGACATAGGTCGACTCGTCGTCCCAGGCATAGGTCTCGGAGGTGGGGGCGTTCACCGCCTGCCAGTGCTCGTCACCCTTGAAGACGTCGGCGTATTTCGCCTCGAAGATGGCGCGGGTGACGTTCTTCTGGATGAAGTCCTGGATCTCCTTGTTTGAGGGCCAGATGTCACGCAGATAAACGTCCTTGCCGTCGGAGCCCTGGCCGATCGGCTGGGTCGTCAGGTCGATCTGGACCGATCCGGCCAGCGCATAGGCGACGACCAGCGGCGGCGAGGCGAGGTAGTTCGCCTGCACGTCGGGCGAGACGCGGCCCTCGAAGTTGCGGTTTCCGGAGATCACGGCGCCCGCGATCAGGCCCTTCTCGTTGATGGTCTTCGAGATCGGCGCCGGCAGCGGGCCGGAATTGCCGATGCAGGTGGTGCAGCCGAAGCCGACCAGGTTGAAGCCGAGCTTGTCGAGATCGGGCTGGAGGCCGGCCTTGGCGAGGTATTCGGCGACGACCTGCGAACCGGGCGCCAGCGAGGTCTTGACCCAGGGCTTGACCTTCAGACCCTTGGCGACCGCGTTGCGGGCGAGCAGGCCCGCCGCCATCAGCACCGAGGGGTTCGAGGTGTTGGTGCAGGAGGTGATCGCGGCGATGACGACGTCGCCATGGCCGAGATCGAAATCCTCGCCCTCGACCTGGACGCGGCGCGAGAGTTCGCCGCCCTTCTTATAGTCGCTGTCCATGGCGGCGGCGAAGCCGGCCTTGACGGCCGAGAGGTCGACGCGGCCCTCGGGGCGCTTCGGGCCGGCCATGGAGGGCTTCACCGTGCCGAGGTCGAGCTCGAGCGTGTCGGTGAAGACCGGGTCGGCCGTCTGCGGCGTGGCGAACAGCCCTTGAGCCTTGCTGTAGGCCTCGACCAGCGCGATCCGGTCGGCCTTGCGGCCGGTCACCGTGAGATAGTCGAGCGTTTCGGTATCGACCGGGAAGAAGCCGCAGGTGGCGCCGTATTCCGGGCCCATATTGGCGATGGTAGCGCGGTCGGCCAGCGTCAGATTGTAGAGGCCCGGGCCGAAGAACTCGACGAACTTGCCGACGACGCCCTTCTTGCGCAGCATCTGCGTGACGGTGAGCACGAGGTCGGTCGCTGTGATGCCTTCCTTGAGCGAGCCGGTCAGCTTGAAGCCGATCACCTCGGGCAGGAGCATCGATTGCGGCTGGCCGAGCATCGCGGCTTCCGCCTCGATGCCGCCGACACCCCAGCCGAGCACGGCGAGGCCGTTGACCATGGTGGTGTGCGAATCGGTGCCGACGAGCGTGTCCGGATAGGCGACCTCGACCTCGGCGCCGTCGATCGTCTCCTTCCGGGTCCAGACCGTCTGGGCGAGGTATTCGAGATTGACCTGGTGGCAGATGCCGGTGCCGGGCGGGACGACGCGGAAATTGTCGAAGGCGAGCTGGCCCCATTTCAGGAACTTGTAGCGCTCCTGGTTGCGCTCATATTCGAGCTCGACATTGCGAGCGAAAGCCTTGGGCGAACCGAACTCGTCGACGATGACCGAGTGGTCGATGACGAGATCGACCGGCACGAGCGGGTTGATCTTCTGGGCGTCGCCGCCGAGCGCCTTGACGCCGTCACGCATCGCCGCGAGGTCGACCACCGCCGGCACGCCGGTAAAGTCCTGCATCAGGACGCGGGCCGGGCGGAAGCCGATCTCCTTGCCGGCGCTGCCCTTGTCGTCGAGCCAGGCGACGAAGCCCTCGATGTCGGTCTTGGTGACCGAGCGGCCGTCCTCGAAGCGCAGCAGGTTCTCCAGCAGCACCTTCATCGAGAAGGGCAGCTTCGAGATGCCGGCGAGTCCGTTCTGCTCGGCGAGCGGCAGGGAGTAGTACACATAGGTCTTGTCGCCGACGATGAGCGTCTGGCGGCACTTGAAAGAGTCGAGGGAAGCCATGCGGGCTGATCCTGATCAAGGGGTTGCGGTCGCGAACCGACGGAGGCCCCTTGCGGGATCGCCGGTTCGAAGGCCTGATGCGCAGGTCGCGCGCGCCGCCCCGGGAGTGCCCGAGCCCCGCGCCGGATCGGCGTGCGGCGTAGCCACGGGCTCTATAGAGCAATTCCAAGAAGCCCGCTACATGAACGAAGCGCGTTCGCGCGCGAACCCGACGCTGCGGAAGATGCCTCTCCCTTGACCTCCTCGCCCGCCCCGATCCTGACCCTGGAGGCCGACCGGCTGGCCTGCCGCCGCGGGGGCAGGCTGATCTTTTCCGAGCTCTCCTTCCGCCTCGGGCCGGGCGAGGCGATCGCGCTCACCGGCCGCAACGGGGCCGGCAAGTCGAGCCTCCTGGCGATGCTGTGCGGGCGGCTGCGGCCGGAGGCCGGCACGATCCGGATCGCGGGGGCGGCCGATGTCGCCCCGGTCGAGCTCAGCCATGTCGTGGGCCACCGCGACGGATTGAAGACGGCGCTGACGGCTCAGGAGAACCTCGCCTTCGCCCAGGCGCTGCTGGGTGATCCCGCGCTCTCGCCCGGCGAGGCGCTGGCGGCCGTCGGTCTGCCCCATGTCGCGCGCCTGCCGGTGGGCTATCTCTCCGCCGGCCAGCGTCGACGGGTCGCCCTGGCGCGGCTTCTGGTGTCGCGCCGGCCCTTCTGGCTGCTGGACGAGCCGATGGCCGCGCTCGACGTCGCGGCGCAGACGATGCTGACGGGGCTGATGCGCGCGCATCTGTCGGACGGCGGCGCCATCCTGGCGGCCACGCACGGACCGCTGGGGCTCGACGGCGCACGCGAACTGAGGATCGGCCTGTGACCGCCGCCTTCCTCGCCATTCTGAGGCGCGACCTCGCCCTCGCCTCGCGAGCCGGCGGCGGCGGCGAACTCGCGCTGGTCTTTTTCCTGACGATCGTCGTGCTGGTGCCTTTCGCGCTGGGGCCGGATCTCAACCTGCTCTCGCGGATCGGTCCGGCGATCCTCTGGCTGGGGGCGCTGCTGTCGGTGCTGATCGGGCTCGACCGGCTGTTTCAGGCGGATGAGGAGGATGGCTCGCTCGATCTCATCCGTAGCGGCGTCTTGCCGCTGGAACTCGCGGTGGTGGCGAAGGGGCTGGCGCACTGGCTGACGACGGGCCTGCCGCTGGCGCTGGCGGCGCCGTTGCTCGGCCTGCTTGTGGCGCTGCCCGGCGAGGCGATGCTGCCGGTGGCGGCGACGCTGCTGGTCGGCACGCCGGCGCTGAGCTTCATCGGGGCGGGCGCCGCAGCGCTGACGGCGAGCCTGCGGCGCGGCGGTCTGATTCTGCCCGTGCTGGTGGCGCCGCTGACGGTGCCGGTGCTGATCTTCGGCGTGTCCGCCGCCAATGCAGCATTGGGCGGGACGATTCCGTTCCGCACGCCCTTCCTGATCCTGTGCGCGCTGTCGCTGGCGGCGATCGTCGTCGGAACGCTGGCGGCTGCGGCGGCGCTGCGACAGTCGAACTAGCTTCAGGCCGTCCCGGTCCGGCAGGGTTCCTCGCGGCGACCGCCGAATTCGGCGGCGCAACCATAGCGGCCGGCGAGGCGGGCCACGATGGCGGCGACGGTGCCGATCTCGACGCCCGGCAGGGCATGCCGGCCGAGAATCTCCCGCGCCATCGCATCGACATCGACCACACGCGATTCGCCGGCCTTGGCGCGGATTGTCGTCTCGACCTCACGCTGGATCTCGTCCGGCAGATGCCGCGTCATGACCGCTCCTCTCGACAGTGACGACATGCTAGCTAGCGACCCGGGAGACGGCAACCCGCGGAAGCCGATATATCAATATCGCCAATTGCTTAGGATTTGAACAATCGGGCAGCCGTCATCACCCGCGCCGCTGAGCGGCGCGCTCCGCCGGATCCGAAGGCAACCCGTCGCACCGGCCGTGAGCATCGGATCGTCTGGATCGCAGCCGCGCATGACGCTGTGATGTCGCATGGGTGGCTCGCGGATTGCTGAGGGGGGCAGGCCTTGATAAGGCTGCGGGAGCAGCTCTGGCGGCAGCCTTCGAGCATGATGCGATGACATGGCCGGCCTGATCGATCTCGCGAACCCGACGCGCTTCATGCGCCTCTCCGCCATCCTGCTGCCCTGGTTCGCCGGGGTGGCGGCGCTGCTGCTCGGCGTCGGTTTCTACCTCGCCTGGTTCGTGGCCCCGCCCGACTACCAGCAGGGCGAGACGATCCGCATCATGTTCGTGCATGTGCCGGCCGCTTGGCTGGCGATGATGTTCTATTCGATGATGACGCTCTCGGCGCTGGGCACGCTGGTCTGGCGGCATCCGCTGGCCGATGTCGCGCAGAAGGCGGCGGCCCCGATCGGTGCGGCCTTTGCCCTGATCTGCCTGCTCACGGGCGCCTTCTGGGGCAAGCCGATGTGGGGGACCTACTGGGTCTGGGATGCGCGGCTGACCTCGATGCTTGTGCTTCTCCTGATCTATCTCGGCATCATGGCGCTGTGGCGGACGCTGGACGAGCCGTCCCAGGCGGGACGAGCGGTCGCGATCCTGACGCTGGTCGGTTTCGTCAACGTGCCGATCATCAAATTCTCGGTCGACTGGTGGAACACGCTGCACCAGCCGGCCTCTGTGCTGCGGCTAGACGGGCCGACGATCCACGCCTCCATGCTGTGGCCGCTGCTGATCCTCGCGCTCGGCTTCACGCTGATGGCGCTGGCGCTTCATCTGGTGGCGATGCGGGCCGAGATCATGCGGCGGCGCGTGCGGACGCTGACGATCCTCGAGGCCGAGCGGCTCGACCGGCTCGCCGCCGACGGCTCTCCCGCGTGAGGATGGCCGCATGACGAGCGCGCTCGGGCCTCATGCCGCCTTCATCCTGGCCTCCTATGCCGCCGTCGTGGTGGTTCTGGGCGGGCTCGTCCTGTCCGTCCTGCTCGATCACCGCTCCCAGAAGCGGGCGCTCGCCGAGTTGGAACGTCGCGGCGCCGGCCGCCGCTCCGGGAAGGAGCCGTCATGAGCGAGACCGAAGCCCCGGCCGAGGCCGCGCCGCGGCGGCGCTCGCCCCTGATCTTCCTGCTGCCGCTGATCCTGTTCGGCGCGCTCGCGGTCGTCTTTCTCGTCGGGCTGTTCGCCGGCGACGCCAGCAAGGTGCCGTCCGCGCTGATCGGAAAGCCCGCGCCGCCGATCACGCTGACGGCGCTGGAGGGCCTGCAACGCGAGGGGCGGCCGGTCCCGGCCTTCGCCATGAAAGACCTCGCTGCCGGGCGGGCGACGATCGTCAATGTCTTTGCGAGCTGGTGCGCACCCTGCCGGGTCGAGCATCCCTTCCTGGTGGCGATGGCCGAGGCGCCGCCGGTCAAGGCGGGCCGCGTCGCGGTGGTCGGCATCAACTACAAGGACGAGGCGGAGAATGCGCGGCGCTTCCTGGGCGCGCTGGGCAATCCCTATTCCGCCGTTGGCGTCGACGCCTCGGGCCGCGCCGCGATCGAATGGGGCGTCTATGGCGTGCCGGAGACCTTCGTGATCGGTCCGGACGGGCGGATCCTCGACAAGCATGTCGGCCCGCTCGACGCCGCGAGCGCCGGGCGGCTGCTGGCGCGGGCGGTGGCGGGCAAGTGAGCCCGATCGCTTCGCCGAAGCCTCGACCGTGACGCGTCATTCCGGATGCAGCGAAGCGGAGGTCCGGAATCCATCATCGAGCGTCGGAGCCCTGCGATGGATCCCGGGGCAAGCCCGGGATGACGGGGATGATTCCGAGGAGAGTGACGCCTTTAGGCCGCCTTCTTCCCGCCCATCAGGCTCTCGAACAGGCCGAGGCCATCGGTGCCGCCGGTGAGCGAATCGATCAGGTTCTCGGGGTGCGGCATCAGGCCGAGCACGTTGAAGCCCGGCGAATAGATGCCGGCGATGTTGTTGAGCGAGCCGTTCGGGTTGGCCTCCGCCGTGACCTTCCCCTGCGCGTCGGCATAGCGGAAGGCGACGAGCCCCTCGCCCTCGAGCCGCGCCAGCGTCTCGTCGTCGGCGACGTAGTTGCCCTCGCCATGGGCGATGCAGACATCGATGACCTGACCCGGCGCATAGGCTGCGGTATAGGGCGTGTCGGCGCGCTCGACCGTGAGGTGCTGGCGCCTGCAGACGAATTTCAGGTCGGCGTTGCGCATCAGGATGCCGGGCAGGAGCCCCGCCTCGCAGGCGATCTGGAAGCCGTTGCAGATGCCCAGCACATAGCCGCCGCGGGCGGCGTGCGCCCTCGTCGCGTCCATGACGTTGGCGCGACCGGCAATGGCGCCGGTGCGCAGATAATCGCCATAGGAGAAGCCGCCGGGCAGAACGACGAGATCGGTGCCGGCCGGCAGCTCCGTGTCGGCGTGCCAGATATGAGCCACCTCGGCCCCGGCCTGCTTCAGCGCCTTGGCGACGTCGCCGTCTCGGTTGGAGCCGGGGAAGGTGATGACGGCGGCTTTCATCGGATCAGGCCCCGATCTCGACGCGGTAGTTTTCGATCACGGTGTTGGCGAGCAGCTTCTCGCAGGCGGTCTTGAGCGCGGCTTCCGCCGCGGTCTTGTCGGAGCCCGCCAGCTCGATGTCGAAGACCTTGCCCTGGCGGACGGAACCGACGCCCTCGATTCCGAGGGATTTCAGCGCGCCTTCGATCGCCTTACCCTGCGGATCGAGCACGCCGGTCTTGAGGGTGACGGTGACGCGGGCTTTCATGGGGATCTCCGGAGGCGGTCTGCGGCTGCCTTAACCGTGAATCGCACCGGGCTCAACCGCCGGGGCGGGTTTCACGTGAATCAGCGGCTGCGCCATGCGGCCACCGCATCGCGGCGGGCGCTCTCGGAATCGGGCGAGACGGCGATGGCGAGGACCAGCCGGCCGCCCTCGCGTCCATGCAGGATGGCGGTCGTCGCGCTTTTGGCGCCGTCGCCGCGGGCGCGGATCTCGACGACGAGGCCGCTCGTGCCTCCGGCCTCGAAACGACTCACCTGCGTCGTGCTCCCGGGCCGCGCATCCGCCTTGCCGGCGGCGGGCTTGGTCGCGGCCGGCTTGCGCGCCGGATCGGGGGGCGGCTTCGAGAACAGGCGGGCGAGGCGCTCCGGCTCGGCCTTCAGCGCCTGCTCCATTCGCCCGGCCTCGCGGCCGGAGAAGGCAAGCACGGCGGCGAAGCCCTGCTGCGCGCAGGCCTCGCGCGGGCAGAACACCATGGTGCGGGCCTCGATGCCCTCGTTCAGCACCCAGTCGCCGATGGGGAGGGGCGTCCAGCCCTGCGAGGCGGGCAGCTCCGCCAGGCCCCGACCGAAGGATCCGGCGCAGCCCGTCAGGAGCATCAGGGCCGCGAGCAGGCCCGCGACATGAAAACGGGAGCGCAGGCGCTCCCGTGTCATGAGCCGAAGTGCCGGCTGGGTGACTGCCATCAGGGGCGTCGACGCTTACTGGACGAGCCGCGGGCCGGAGGGGCCGGGCTTCTCGTTCTCGCCGAGGATGCCGAGCCGGCGCGCGACCTCGGAATAGGCCTCGATCAGCCCGCCCATGTCGCGGCGGAACCGGTCCTTGTCGAGCTTGTCCTTGGACTTGATGTCCCAGAGCCGGCAGGAATCGGGGCTGATCTCGTCGGCGACGACGATGCGCATCATCTCGCCTTCCCAGAGGCGGCCGCATTCCATCTTAAAGTCGACGAGACGGATGCCGGCGCCGAGGAAGAGGCCGGAGAGGAAGTCGTTGACGCGGATGGCGAGCGCCATGACGTCGTCGATCTCCTGCGGCGTCGCCCAGCCGAAGGCGGTGATGTGCTCTTCGGAGACCATCGGGTCGTTGAGCGCATCGTTCTTGTAATAGAACTCGATGATCGAGCGCGGCAGCTGCGTGCCCTCCTCGAGCCCGAGACGGGTCGAGAGCGAGCCGGCGGCGACGTTGCGCACCACGACCTCGAGCGGAATGATCTCGACCTCGCGGATGAGCTGCTCGCGCATGTTCAGCCGGCGGATGAAATGCGTCGGCACGCCGATGTCGTTCAGGTTGGAGAAGATGTGCTCGCAGATGCGGTTGTTGAGCACGCCCTTGCCGTCGATGACTTCGTGCTTCTTGGCGTTGAAAGCGGTGGCGTCATCCTTGAAGTGCTGGATCAGCGTTCCGGGCTCCGGTCCCTCATAGAGGACCTTCGCCTTGCCTTCGTAGATGCGACGGCGGCGATTCATTGGGATATACCGTGGCTTGAGGAAATCCAAAGGTCGGCCTTTCTCTGGACGCGGGTGGCCCCGCGGCGGGATCTGGGCCCCTGATCAGCCGGTTCGGCCCCCGTCCGCGTCGAATCCGAGAGAATCGACATCGGTCTGGAACACGCTCCCGGCCGGCTCATCTTGCGGACGGCGAGTGGGCCGTCCATGCGGCGCTATATGGCGCTTCTGCACTGCGAACGCAACAAACCGCTCCGCCGCGGCGTGTTTTCGCGTGCGCCCTGCGCTTCCGCCGCAATCCGGACTGGCCTGTTCCGCGGGGGCACCCTATATGGCTGCGGCGTGCTTCCAGAGCCGTCCCGGCCATGCCCCGCAAAGGACTTTACCGCATGTCGACTTTCGATCAGCGCAAGGATGCCTTCGAGAACAAGTTCGCCCATGACGAGGAGCTTCGCTTCAAGGCGACGGCCCGGCGCAACAAGCTGCTCGGCCTGTGGGCGGCGGAAAAGCTCGGCAAGTCGGGCACTGAGGCCGACGCCTATGCCAAGTCCGTCGTGGTGGCCGATTTCGAGGAGGCCGGGGACGACGACGTGCTGCGGAAGGTGAAGGGCGATTTCGCCGCCGGCAACGTCGCGGTCGGCGAGGACGAGATTCGCCGCGTGATGGGCGAGCTGCTGCTGCGCGCCGCGGACGAGATCCAGGCCGGCCGCTGAGGCCGGTGGCCGAGCCGACCTCTCCAAACGCAGGTCGCGATTGAAACGGGCGCATGGGCGCCCGTTTGCTTTTCGGCCATGGCCCGGTCCAACCTGACGGACCCGCCGGCCCAGCCAAGAGCGGGATCTGCAACGGATGAAATGCGCCATGGCCTCACAGACCGTCCTGTCCTCCCTCGCCGATCGTCTCGCCCGGGGAGACAGCCTCGTTTCCGCCTGGTGCGGCCTGCAGGATCCCGCCATTGCCGGCCTGCTGGCGAAGGAGGGTTTCGATGCCGTCACCCTCGACATGCAGCACGGGCCGATCACGCTGGCTGAGGTGATCAGGGCGATCCCGCTGATCAACGCCGCCGGCAAGCCGGCGCTGGCGCGCATCGCCGTCGGCGAGTTCCAGAATGTCTCGCGGTTGTTCGATGCGGGCGTCTCGGGCGTGATCGCGCCGATGATCAACACCATGGAGGACGCCCGCGCCTTCGCGGCCTATTCCAAATATCCGCCGATGGGCGAGCGGAGCTGGGGCAGCTATGGCGGGCTCGGCGCCTCCGGGCTCGATCAGAACGGCTATCTGCGCGAGGCGAACCGTTTCTCGCTCTCCTTCGCGATGATCGAGACCCGCGAGGCGATGGCGATCCTCGACGATATTCTGGCGCTCGAGGGCATCGACGCGGTCTTCGTCGGCCCCTCCGACCTCTCCATCGCGCTCTCGGGCGGCAAGGCGGTCAATGCGCTGTCCGCCGAGGTCGACGAGGCGATCCGGCACATCGTCGCGCGGGCTTCGGCAGCCGGGAAGCCGGTCGCGATCTACGCGCAGTCGGCCGAGCGTGCGAAGGCGTTCCTCCAGATGGGCGCGAAGCTCGTGACGGTGATGAGCGACACCGCTTTCCTGCGTGGGGCGGCGCAGAGCGCGCTTTCGGTGCTGGGGCGCTGACGATCGCTCAGGCGTTCACGCCTTCGCGGGCCTTCAGCACGGCGTAATAGGCCCAGAGCAGCCGTGCGGCGACGCCGCGCCAGGGCCGCCAGCCCTCGGCCAGCGCCTCGAGCGCGGCGGCTCCCGGCCGCGCCGGCAGGCCGAAGGCGACCCGGGCCGCCTCCTGGATCGCCAGGTCGCCAGGCGCGAAACCGTCGCGATGGCCGAGGCAGAACAGCAGGTAGATGTCGGCCGTCCAAGGGCCGATGCCGGAAACCGCCGTGAGATGATGGTGGACCTGTTCGGCCGTCGCCTCCGCCAGATGGTCGAAGCGCAGCCGGCCCTCGACGATCGCCGCCGCGACCGCACGCATCGCCTTCTGCTTCGGGCGCGACAGGCCCGACAGCCGCATCGCCTCGTCGTCGGCCACCAGGATGCGTTCGGGAGTGAGCGGCGCCAGCACCGTCTCGACGCGCGCCCAAACGGCCCGCGCGCTGGCCACCGACAGCTGCTGCGAGACGATGATGGCGGCCAGCCCCGGAAAGCCGCCTTCCCGGCGCCGCAGCGGCGGGATGCCGGTGCGGGCGATGATGGGCTGCCAGCGGGGGTCGCTCAGGCTAAGCGCCGCCATGCCCTCTTCGAGATCGGCTGTCGTGGTGATGAGCTGGGTCATAGCCCCTGATTTGCCGGACGCTGCCGCCGATCGCTGTCAGCAGGTCGCCGCTCGCCGCTCCCCGCTCGGAACGGCCAGCGCTTGGCCGCATCGCCCGGCGACACTAGACAGGACGAATGCCGTCGTCGCCTCCCGCCGCCGCACAACCGGTCCTGCGCTTCGCGCCGAGCCCGAACGGCCGGCTGCATCTCGGCCATGCGCTGTCCGCCCTGACGAATGAGCGCCTCGCCCAGGCGATGGGCGGACGGCTGCTGCTGCGGATCGAGGACATCGATCGCGAGCGCTGCAGGCCGGCGCTGGATACCGCCCTGCGGGAGGATCTCGCCTGGCTCGGCATCATCTTCGAGGACGGCGTCCGGCGGCAGTCCGAGCATTTCGGCGACTACCGCGCAGCCCTCGACGATCTGCATCGGCGCGGGCTGGTCTATCCCTGCTTCTGCTCGCGGCAGGAGGTGAAGGCGGTCGCGGCGGTCCACGCTGCCGAGACGGGTGAGCCTTGGCCGACGGATCCGGACGGCGCCCCGCTCTATCCCGGCAGCTGTCGCGCGCGCGCCCGGAGCGAGGGGGCTGGCGAGATCGGGAGGCCGCATGTGTTGCGCCTCGATCTGGAGCGGGCGCTGGCGGTCGCGGGGGAGGAGCTCGCCTATGACGTGTTCGATGCCTCCGGCGGTGTGACCCGCGTGGTCGCGCAGCCGCGCCGCTGGGGCGATGTCGTGCTGGCGCGCAAGGACGTGCCGACGAGCTATCACCTCTCGGTCGTGGTCGATGATGCGCTGCAGGGCGTGACGCATGTGGTGCGCGGGCGCGACCTCGAGGCCGCCACCGACATCCATGTCCTGCTGCAGCGGCTGCTGCGCCTGCCGACTCCGCTCTATCTCTTCCACGACCTGCTGGCGGATGCGGAGGGGCGCAAGCTCGCCAAAAGCCGCGGATCGGAAAGTCTCGCCGATCTGCGAGCCAGGGGCGTTACGGCGCATGAGATCAGGCGCGAGCTCGGCTTCTTCTGAGCGCCGTCCTTCAGCCGACGCCGAGCCAGGTCAGCCAGGCCGCCGTGGTGAAGAGCGAGATCAGGGTCGAGAGCGTGATCGCGCTGGAGGCGTCGGCGACGCCTTGGCGATAGCGTTCGGCGAAGAGATAGGCGTTGATCCCGCAGGGGCAGGCGGCGAACAGAACCGCCACACCCGACCAGTGCGGCGGCATGTCGAAGACCCTCGTCGCCAGCACATAGACGATCAGCGGATGCAGGCCGAGCTTGAGCGCACTCAGCGCCACCGGCAGGCCGAGCCCCGATTCGAGCCCGTAGCGGCGCATGCTGATGCCGAGACTGATCAGGGCGCAGGGCACGGCGGCGCCCGCGATCAGGTCGATCAGCGTCCAGAACGGGGTCGGTAGCTGGCCGACCACGGGGCGGGCCAGCATGCCGAGGATGATGCCGATGATGATCGGATGGGTGAAGAGGCGCCGGGTCATCAGGGCGGGCGAGGCGGTGCGGCCCTCCGCCAGCAAGGTCGCGACCGTCATCGTGACCGGCAGGTGGATCGCCAGCAGCAGGCCGAGCGGCACGGCGCCGGCCTCGCCATAGGCCTTCAGGATCATCGGCACGCCGACGAAGACGGTGTTGGACTGGGCGGCGGCGAAGCCGGAGACGACGAGTTCCGGCCCCTTGCGGGCGAAGACGCGGCTCGCGATCAGCATGGCGAGCGCCCAGACGATGGCGAGGCCGGTGAAGTAGGCGATCCAGTAACCCCAGGGCTGGGTCTGCGGCACATCGGCCTTGGCCAGCGTGCGGAAGAGCAGGCAGGGCACGGCCAGCACGAAGACGAAGTCGGACAGGCCCTCGCCCGTGGTCTCGCGCAATAGCTTCGTCCAGCGCGCCAGATAGCCGAGGGCGATTAACCCGAAGACGGGCAGGACGACGAGCAGGGCGGCGAGCATGGTGCGACACCGGCGCAGGAGGAGAACTGTCCCTGCGCCTGTCGGTTCAGCCGGGACAAGTCAAGCGTCGCAAGCAGATCGCGCCGCGGCGGCAACCTCCGTCATGCGCTCAGCGCAGCTGCGCGACCGCCCCGCCGGCCCGCTCGATGAGGCCCTGGATCTCGTCGCGCTGGCGCTTGTATTCGACCAGCGCCGGGCCCTGCAGCTCGCGGCCGCGCGGCACGCGGATCTTCATTGGATTGACGAAGCTGCCATTGACCAGGACCTCGTAATGGAGATGGGGCCCGGTCGAGAGGCCGGTCGAGCCGAGATAGCCGATGACCTGGCCCTGGCGCACCTTGACGCCAGGCGCGATGCCCTTGGCGAAGGCCGATTGGTGCGAATAGGTGGTAACATAGCCGTTGGCGTGCTGGATCTCGATGCGGCGGCCATAGCCGGAATCCCATTCCGCCTTGATCACGGTGCCGTTGCCGGCGGCGAGGATCGGCGTGCCGATGCGGTTGGCCCAGTCGACGCCGGTATGCATCTTCGAATAGCGCATGATCGGGTGGTAGCGCATGCCGAAGCCCGAGCGCATCTCGCCATCGGCGATCGGCTTGCGCAGCAGGAACTTCTTCAGCGACTTCCCCTCCTCGTCGAAATAATCGATGAGGCCGTCCTCCGGCGCCTGGAAGCGGAAGACACGGCGCGTCTCGCCGCCGATCGTCAGCGAGGCCGAGAGGATCTCCGCGCGCTCGCCTTCGTCCTCTTCGGTGAAGATCACCTCGAGATTGTCGCCGCCGCGGACGCGCTGCTGGAAGTCGAGATCGTAGGAGAAGATTCTGACGAGCTCATCGATCAGCGGCCGCGGCAGGTCGTGGCGCATGCCGGTCTCGTAGATGCTCTCATAGAGACGGGCGCCGCCGCTCTCCTCCTCATCCTCGTCCTCGCTGTCCTCCGAGCGGCGCTGGGGCCGCTGAGGCGCTGCGAGTTCCTGGCGCGGCAGCGTCACCAGCACGAAGACACCGCGATCATTGACCGCGACGGTCCCGTCCGGCTGGCCGTTGGTCAGCAGCGAGACGCGCACGATCTGGCGCGGGTCGCCCGGATTGGGACCCGGAGCGTAGAGTGCCTGCAGCACCTGGCCATCGGGAAGCGGCGCGGTGCGGACCCGGCCGGCGAAGGCCGACATCATCGAGCGGATCTGGTCCGGCGCGGCGCCGGCGCCGCGCATCACCTGCTCGAAATTCTCGCCGCGCTTGGCGAGCAGCAGCTTTTCCTCGACCAGAGGCTCGCGCGAGGCGGCGATCGGCGTCTTGGGCGCGTTGGTGACGTTCTCGGGAACGACGCGCACCTCGATGCCGGAGAACCGCGTATCCGTCGCCGGCGCATAGGACAGGAGCGTGCTGGCGGGGGCAGCGGCGTTGCCGAGCGTGCGGCTCAGCATGAGCTGCGGGGGAATCGGCAGTGCGCGCTGGCGCCCGGAGGCGGCGAGATTGGCCCGCTCCTCCTCGATCTGGGTGATGACCTCGGCATCACCGAGCTGCGGGCGTCCGGCCGGGATGACGATATCGGCGAGATCGCGCTTGACGATGGTGACGTCGGCATCGGGCACGTCGACGATCGGCTCGGCGTAGCGCTCATTGGGCTGGCCGCCCTCGGCGAAGAGGCGCAGCGGATTGAAGGGCGGAATGTTGGTGGCGTAGACGCCCGTGGTCAGCGAGAGGCTGGACGCCAGTCGCACGAAGGGGCGTACGCGGATGACCTCGCGATTGCCGACGCGCTGCGACATCGGGGCCCGAATCGAATGGCGCGCCGCCATGACCGGCTGGTCTGCGACGAGCTTGTCGCCTTTGCGGGCGCCGCCGCCGTCGCCGGCGGTGGAAGCGGCGCGCGCGGTCATCGCCTCGGGCTGCTCCGGTACGCCCGTGTCGCCCCGCATCGCGACCAGGATCGCGGCGCCCAGCAAAGCGGCGCCGCAGGATCCGACCAGCGCGCAGGCGGCGAGCCAGCGCAGCGAAACGCCGCGCCGGTCAAGCGGCTGCGGATCCTCGCCGTCGGGACGGATCGGCGGTTCGATCCCGAGATCGACCAGAAGGGCCGCCGCCTCGGGGGCGAGCGGCTCGGCCGGCAGATTGAACTCGGGCTGGGCGTTCATCGTGAGCGGTCTGCGATCCTGGAGCGAAGGGCCCGGGCCGTGAGGTCCGAGCACATCGGAGCGGGGACGCCGGACGGCGCCGCGGGGCCGGCACGATACCGGAAAAACGGACGGCCGTGGCTGTGCTCGCGGCCGGGGCGAACCATGCCCGTCTCGCCGGCCGGAATCAATCCGGCGGCGCGGGCGGCGCTCCTGTGCGGTGCGAATGCGGCTGTTTGCGGGCGTCGGGCGTCTCCGCTCGCGGCGCGCGTAGAGAGAAGTCACCAAGGACGTCGCGCGGGCCCTGTTGTGGGAGGCTAAGAGCGGCTGTCGAAAAAACTTCAAAAACCGTGTTGACAGTGAGTGAGGGCCCCGCCTATAAACCGCCCATCGAG
>NZ_LSKN01000301.1:0-18387 GCF_001557075.1 Methylobacterium sp. CCH7-A2 | reverse complement strand
CAACTACTTCAGCGCGGCAGGGTACGACGCAACCTGATGGGATTCCGCTCTAGCGGCTTCATTGTGACGAAAACGCGCAAAAGGGCGCGTCGACGCGCACGGAGCAGATGATGGTCTTCGATTTCCTGAGGTCTTCGGTGGCGGGCCTGTCACTCTCCCTCGCCGCCTTCGCTGGCGCTGCGCAGGCGGCGGACCTGCCGAGCAAGAAGCTCGCGCCCGTCGCGCCGATCCCGCCGAGCATCACCTGGATCGACGCCGCCGTCAGCGTGAAAGCAATGACGGATTACAACTTCCGCGGCATTTCGCAGACCGACCGCAAGCCCGCCATCCAGGGTGGCGTCGAGCTGCAGTTCTACAACAACCTGGTCTATGCTGGCGTCTATGCCTCGAATCTCGATTTGGTGACCCGTCCGGACGCCGAGATCGACTTCTACGCCGGCATCCGTCCGAAGTTCGGCGACCTGACCTTCGATATCGGCATCTGGCAGTATTACTATCCCGGTGAGAAGCAGTTCATCTTCCCCGCCGGCGTGTTCTGGACGCCGAAGAACACCGATTATACCGAGGTCTACGGCAAGGTCTCCTACACCTACAAGGACAGCCTGACCGTCGGCGCCAACGTCTTCTACGCCTGGGACTGGCTCGGCACCGGCGCCACCGGCACCTACGCCTCGATCACCGCGAAATACGCCCTGCCCTTCCTTGAGGGCCTCTCGGTCTCCGGCGAATTCGGCCATTACTGGCTCGGTCGCACCAACCAGGCGATCTGGTCAACGACACCGCCGACCAACCTGCCCGACTATCTCTACTGGAACGCGGGCGTCTCCTACACCTACAAGAACCTGACGGCCGACCTCCGCTACCACGACACCAACCTGTCGAAGCGCGAATGCTTCCTGAACACCTCCGACCCGCGCGGCATCATCAGCGGCTCGGCCAGCTCGAAATGGTGCGGCCCGGCCGTCGTCGGCACGCTCTCCTTCGACATCACGGCGAGCAGCCTCGGCATCTTCGCCCCGGCGAAGTAGCCCGCCTCACCTAGTCTCTTCGGATGGGCCGCTCGCGAGAGCGGCCCTTTTTCGTGCCCATCGCCCAAACTAGCGGGCCATCGAGGCCGCGATCCGGCGCATCATCTCGCCGACGGCATCGCATTCGGCGTCGCTGAGGACGGTCATCATCGCCTCGAGCCGCTCGACATGGATCGCCATGGCGCGCTCGGTCAGCGCCTGCCCGTCCGGCGTCAGCCAGAGCCGGCGCAGCCGACGGTCCGACTCGTCCGCTCGCCGCTCGATCAGCCCGCGCCGTTCCAGCTCCGGCAGGAGCATGCTCATCGCGCTGCGCCCGACCAGCAGCTTCTCCGCCAGCGCCTGCTGCGTCAGGCCCGGGACATGGGCGATGTTGGCCAGCACGTCGTAATGCGCGACCTGGATGCCGAGCGGCGCCAGCGCCTCGCCGAACACCTTCTTCCAGAGCTGGTGCACGCGCGCGACGGCCAGCCAGTTGCGGAAGCGCGGCAGATCCCAGGGCCGCACGGGAGCCACCGGCCCCGGCGCCGCAGCCTCTTGCTTTTTGTTCACCATTGAACATACTCGTTCAGCATTGAACAAATCGAGGTCAGCGTCATGTCGGACTTGCTCCTGCGTCTCATGCGACCTCTGGCCCGCATCAGTGAGTCCCTGGCGCCGGGCCCGACCGGGCGGGTTGCCTTCCGCCTCTTCTGCACGCCGCCTCGCCCCAAGCAGGGCCGCCATCGCGCGGCCGCGGTCAAGACCCCTGCGGCACGGCTCGACGGCGGAACCGTGTTTTCGGTGCCCTTCCCCTGCGGCTCGATCACCGCGCATCGGTTCGAGTCCGCCCCGCGGTCGGATGGCGATGCGGCTCCTTGCGTCCTTCTGCTCCATGGTTGGACCGGGCGGGCGACGGCGATGAGCGGCTTCGTGCAACCGCTGCTCGATGCGGGCTTCAGGGTCGTCGCCTTCGATCTGCCGGGCCATGGCGCCTCGACCGGCACGACGCTGGATCTGCCCACGGGCGTCGCGAGTCTGGCGGCGGTGGCGCGCGCCGTCGGCCCGGTCGAGGCGATCGTCGCCCATTCCTTCGGCGGCTCGATCGCGCTGGCGGCGCTCGCGGGAACGCTGCCGGCGCAGCCGCGCGTCACCGCCAAGCGGCTGGTGCTGATCGCGCCGCCCTCCTCCATGCAGGAGGTCGCGCGCTGGTTCGCCGATCGCATCGGGCTCGGCCCGCGTGGCCTGCGGGCGCTGGAGGCGCGGATCCATGCGGTCGCAGGCGTGCCGGTCACCGCCTTCGCCGGCGCCGCCCAGTTGCAGCGTTACGGCGGGCCGACGCTGCTGCTGCATTGCCGGGACGACCGCGAGGTCCCCCTCGCCCATGCCCAGGCGCTGGCGGATGCCGGCCCCTTCGTCCGGCTCGAGGCCCAGAGCGGTCTCGGACACCGGCGCATCCTGACGGCGCCGCGCATCGCGGCGCTGGTCGCGGAGTTCGTGGCAGGCCGTGCGGAACCTGCGCCGGCTCAGACCCAGCCCATCAATTCGCGGCGCACCACGGCCTCGATCGCGTCGACGCCTTCGGGCGAATCGTTCAGGCAGGGCAGGTAGGCGAATTGCTGCCCGCCATTGTGCAGGAAGATCTCGCGGTTCTCGACGTCGAGTTCCTCGAGCGTCTCCAGGCAATCCGCCGAGAAGCCCGGCGCCACGATCGCCATCGACTTCACGCCCGACGAGGCCAGGCTCTTCACCGTCTCGTCGGTATAGGGCTTCAGCCACTCGTCGGGCCCGAAGCGGGACTGGAAGGTCATGCGGAAGCGCTCGCGGCTGTAGCCGAGTTCCTCGCGCAGCAGCCGCCAGGTCTTGGCGCAGTGGCAGTGATAGGGGTCGCCCTTCAGCAGGTAGTCCTTCGGCATGCCGTGGAAGGAGCAGAGGATGACCTCGGGGTCGAAATCGAGCTTCGCCAGCGAGGCGCGCATCGAATCGGCCAAGGCTTTGATGTAGGCCGGGTCGTCATGATAGGGCGGCGCCACGCGCACCGCAGGCTGCCAGCGCATCGTCATCAGCGCGCGGAAGGCCTGGTCGCAGGCGGTCGCCGAGGTCGGCGCCGCATATTGCGGGTAGAGCGGCACCATCAGGATGCGGTCGCAGCCCTGCGCCAGCAGCGCCTCCAGCCGGCTCTTCACATCCGGCAGGCCGTAGCGCATCGCCCAGTCGAAGACGAGCCGCTCGCCATGCTCGGCCGTGAGCCGCGCCGCCAACTGCTCGGTCTGCGAGCGGGTGATCGTCTTCAGCGGCCCCTCGTCGCGCTCATTGTTCCAGACCGAGGCGTAATCCTTGCCCTTGCGGCTCGGCCGCGTCGTCAGGATCACGAGGTTGAGCAGCGGCCACCACAGCCAGCGCGAGGTCTCGATGACGCGCCGGTCCGAGAGGAATTCCTTGAGATAGGCCCGCATCGGCCAATAGGTCGTACCTTCGGGCGTGCCGAGATTCATCAGCAGCACCCCGATGCGCCCGGTGCGGACCGGCGGATGGTCGGGCGGGAGCATCACGGCCCTCATATCGGCGGCCGGCTTGGTCTGGACTGTCATGATGCGGATGTCCTTCAGGCACCGGCCAGGGACCGGAAACGCGGCTTGCGGCGAAGCCCCTGCCGCAGCCGTGATTTAGACGAGTTACCAGTTTCGTCCAGTGTCACGCAAAGGGGTGCGACATCGCATGACGCCACGGCGGAGGCGGCAGGGCCCGTGGTTCCGCTGGTCAGCATGGCGCAGGCTTTGCTACTCTGGAGCTGTTCTCAAGCAGAGGCTCCCTCGCATGACCAAGCTCACCCGCCGCAACGCGCTCGGCGTCCTTGCCGCACCGGCCGCGCTCGCCGCCACCGCCCCGGCCGCGATCGCCCAGACCCCGGCGCCGGCCTTCACCCTGTTGCTGGTCAACGACATCTACAAGATGAGCGACGACAAGGGTCGCGGCGGCTTCGCCCGGGCGGCGGGCATCGCCAGGGCCGAGCGCGCCAAGGGCGTGCCGGTGCTCTTCTGTCACGCCGGCGACTGCTACTCGCCCTCGCTGATGTCGGGCTTCGACCAGGGCGCCCACATCGTCGCGATGCAGAACAAGATGGGGCTCGACGTCTTCGTGCCGGGCAATCACGAATTCGACTTCGGCAAGGAGAACTATCTCAAGCTCACCGCCGCCCAGACCTATCCGACCTTCGCCGCAAATCTGCGCGACGCCGCCGGCCAGCCTCTGCCCGGCCACAAGGACTCGCAGATCTTCGAACTCGGCGGCTTCAAGGTCGGCGTCATCGGCACCACTTACGACCCCACGCCCCAGATCTCGAACACCGGCGACCTGAAGTTTTCCTCCACCATGGAGGCGCTCCGCCGCGAGGCGAAGGTGCTGAAGAGCCAGGGCGCCGACATCCTCGTCGCCGTCGTCCATGCCGATCGCGCCATGGACAACGAGATCGTGCGCTCGCGCGTCGTCGACATCCTGCTCACCGGCCACGACCACGATCTCGCCATCGCCTATGACGGCAAGGTCGTGATGGTGGAGTCCAACGAGGAGGGCAACTACGTCACAGCCATCGACATCGCCGTCAGCGTGCGCGGCGAAGGCGCGGCCCGCCAGGTCTCCTGGACGCCGACCTTCCGCGTCAACGATTCCCGCGCGGCCACGCCCGACCCCGAAGTCGCCGCGCTGGTGAAGGGCTACGAATCCGAGCTATCCAAAGAGCTCGACATCGACGTCGCCGTGCTCGCCGCCCCGCTCGATTCCCGCACCGGCGTCATCCGCACGCAAGAGGCGGCGATGGGCAACCTGATCGCCGACGCGATCCGCGCCGCCACCGGCGCCAAGCTCGCCATCACCAATGCCGGCGGCATCCGCGCCAACAAGCAGTACCCGGCCGGGCACAAGCTGACCCGCCGCGACGTGCTGAGCGAACTGCCCTTCGGCAACGCGACGGTGATGGTCGAGATCACCGGCAAGGACGTCAAGGACGCGCTCGAGAACGGCCTTCGCGACGCGCCGCAGGGGGCCGGCCGCTTCCCGGTCATCTCCGGCTTCAAATTCGAGGCCGACCTCAAGCAGCCGCAGGGCTCGCGCGTGCTCTCGATCACCGTCGATGGCCAGCCGATCGACCCGGCCGGCAAATACACCGTCGCCTCGAACAACTTCATGCTGGAGGGCGGCGACGGCTACACCGCGCTCGGGCGCGGCAGGACGCTGATCGGCCTCACCGACGGCAAGCTGATGGCCAATGAGGTCATGGTCTATCTGCGCAAGCTCGGGACGATCGATGCCAAGGTCGAGGGACGGGTCGTCTTGAAGTGAGCTGCCTTGCGGCGCTCGCCGCCTTCCGGTCGCAGACCGGAGCGGCGGGCTGGGGTGCGCTGCCGGTCTTCGCCCCTGGCGGAGCGGCGGAGCAGGCATGTGCTGCCGCCGATGCCGAGCGCGCGGCCGGCCATGTCGTGGCGCCGGCACCGGAGCGCGTCTTCGCGGCGCTGTCTCTGACGCCGCTGGAGAGCGTCCGCGTCGTCATCCTGGGCCAGGATCCCTATCCGACGCCGGGCCACGCCAATGGCCTCGCCTTCTCCTATGTCGGCCCGCCGCCGCTGCCGCGCTCGCTGGTCAACATCTTCCGCGAACGCCAGGCCGACCTCGGACTCCCGCCGGCGCTCGATGGCGACCTGACACCCTGGGCCCGCCAGGGCGTGTTGCTGCTGAACACGGCGCTCACCGTGCGCGAGGGCGCCTCGAAGGCGGGCTCCCATCTGCTGCTCGGCTGGGGCGCGGTAACCGACGCGATCATCGCCGCCGTCTCCGCCGCGCGGCCCTCCGTCGTCTTCATCCTCTGGGGCAAGCCGGCCCAGACCAAGCGCGCGCTCATCGACGAGGGCCGCCACCATGTCCTGGAAAGCCCGCACCCCTCTCCGCTCTCGGCCAGCCGCGGCTTCTTCGGCTCCCGGCCCTTCTCCCGCGCCAATGCCTGGCTGGAGCGTCAGGGCGAGACACCGATCCGCTGGTAGACGGTCCTTCCGACGGCGGAACAACCGCGCGATCGGCGACGTTGCACCCGGGACGGCAGGGGATGTCGCACCTTCGGGAGGACGTCATGCGTCTGGATATCAAGGAATATGTCGCGATCGGCCTGATCGCGGTGATGATGCTCTCGCCGCTCGCGGCGGCGATGTTCGCCGCCGACGAGCCGGAATTGCAGCACAAGGCCCGCACCGATCTGATCCAGCCGGACCCCACCAAGCCGCCGACAGGCGCGCCGCCGCCGCCCGCGCCCCAGCAGTGAGCGGAGCAGCCCGGCGTCAGCCGACGGGCCGCTCGTCCGCGATCACCTTGCCGTCATTCGGCAGCGAGCCCAGCGGCAGGATTTCGACGGCGCCCCTGAGCTTCGTCACCTGTTGCAGGGTCGATGACATGGCATCGATCAGGCCCGCCGGCTGGGCGTAGATCTCCGCCTTCAGCGTCATCGTGTCGGCCTCGTTCGCACGCCCGACGACGAGGCGCAGCTTGTGCACCTCGCTGTGCCGCCGCGCGATCTCGGCGATCTGCTCGGGGCGCACGAACATGCCCTTGATCTTGGCGGTCTGGTCGGCGCGACCCATCCAGCCCTTGATCCGGGCATTGGTCCGTCCGCAGGCGCTTGTTCCCGGCATGAGCGCCGTGAGGTCGCCGACCGCGAGGCGGATTTGCGGGTGATGCGGGTCGAGATTGGTGACGACGATCTCCCCAACCTCTCCTTCCGCCACAGGATTGCCCGTGCCCGGCCGGACGATCTCGACGATCAGGTTCTCGTTCAGCACCATCCCCTCGCGGGCCGACGTCTCATAGGCGATGATGCCGACATCCGCGGTCGCGTAGAGCTGGTAGGCGTCGATCCCGCGCTCGCGCACCCAGGCCTGCAGCGAGGGCGGGAAGGCCGCGCCCGACACGACCGCGCGCTTGATGCAGGAGATGTCGATGCCGCGGCTCTCGGCGGCCTCGACCAGGATCTTCAGAAAGTCGGGTGTGCCGGCGTAAGCCGTCGGCCGGTAGGCGGCGATCACCTCCATCTGCTGCTCGGTGTTGCCCGGTCCGGCCGGGATGACGGCGCAGCCCAGGGCGCGCGCGCCGGAATCCATGATGAAGCCGCCCGGCGTCAAATGATAGCCGAAGGTGTTGAGCACGATGTCGCCGGGCCGGAAGCCGGCGGCGAAGAGTCCGCGTGCCGCGCCCCATGGATCGATCCCCGCCCCCTCCGGCTCGAAGATCGGCCCGGGCGAGGTGAACAGCCGGCCGAAGCCGCCCGGCGCTGCCGGCACGAAGCCGCCGAAGGGCCAGGCCTCCTTCTGCAGCGCCGGCAACTCCGCCTTGCGCAGCACCGGCAGCGTCGAGAGCGCGTTCCGGTCCGTGATCGCGCCGGGGTCGATGGGGCCGAGATGCCGCGCATAGGCGGGCGCCTGCAGCGCCGCCGCCAGCACGGCGGGCAGCCGCGCGAACAGATCCGCCTCGCGGGCGTCGGGAGAGCGGGTTTCGAGAGCGTCGTGATGCTCGGTCATCGGCTTCGTCCTCGGGACATCTCGCAACCTTCATCCAGGGTCATCCCGGACAAGCCGCGCAGCGGCGCCGATCCAGGATGACGGCGCAAGTGCCATCCCGGTTCGGCAGGCCTCACGACAGCCACCGCTTGCGGCGCTTGTAGCTCTTCACCTCGCGGAAGGACTTCTTGTCGCCCTCGGAAACGCCGAGATAGAACTCCTTCACATCCTCGTTCTCGCGCAGCATTTTTGCCTCGCCGTCCATGACGATGCGACCCGTCTCCATGATGTAGCCATAGGTCGCATAGCGCAGGGCCATGTTGGTGTTCTGCTCGGCGACGAGGAAGGAGACGCCCTCCTCCGTGTTGAGGCGGCGCACGATCTCGAAGATCTCCTCGACGATCTGCGGCGCCAGCCCCATCGAGGGCTCGTCGAGCAGGATCATCTTGGGCTTCGACATCATCGCCCGGCCGACCGCGCACATCTGCTGCTCGCCGCCCGAGGTGTAGCCGGCCTGCGAATTGCGCCGCTGCTTCAGCCGGGGGAACAGCTCGTAGATCTTCTCGAGGTCGCGCTTGATTGCGGCGTTGCCGTCCCGGCGGGTGAAGGCGCCGGTCAGCAGGTTTTCCTCGATCGAGAGATGGCCGAAGCAGTGGCGCCCCTCCATCACCTGAATGCAGCCGCGCCGCACCAGCTCGTTCGGCGACATCCTGTCGACGCGCTCGCCCTCGAAGGTGATCGAGCCCTTGGTGACCTCGCCGCGCTCGGCCTTGAGCAGGTTCGAGATCGCCTTCAGCGTCGTCGTCTTGCCGGCGCCATTGGCGCCGAGGATCGCGACGATGCCCTGGCGCGGCACCTGCAGCGACACCCCCTTCAGCACGAGGATGACGTGGTCGTAGATGACCTCGATGTTGTTCAGCGACAGGATCGTGTCGGCTGCGGGGGCCGCGGCGGTCGGCTGGGCGAGGGTGGCGGTGGACATGTCGGTCTCCCGGCGGCGGCCAGAATGCTGGCCTGGACAAGCCCCGCCCCATCCCGGCCCGAAACCGGCATGACGGCGAGGAGGCGGCGGCCGGATCGCTCCGGCCGCCGCTTCAGCTCACGACGACTTCTCGCAGGACTCCGTCCGCTTCGGCCAGTTGCCGGCCTTTTCGGTGTAGTCCTTGGCCGCGGCCTCGATCAGCGGCCGGACCTCTTCCTTCATCGGCTCGAGCCAGTCGCCCTTCTTGGTCCATTTCGTGCCGTCCCACTCGGCCACATAGGCCTTGCTGTGGCCGGAATGGTCGGTGCAGGAGATCGTGGTCGGCGTGGCGAAGCCTTCCATGCCGATCTCCTTCAGACGCGCCTCGGTGATGTTCAGCGCTTCGAGGCCACGGCGCATGTCCTCGCCGTTGATGACCTTCTTGCCGGTGATGCGCTGCGCGTTGCGGATGCCCTCGACCAGCAGCATCGAGTTGTAGACGCCGCGGTTGTAGAGGTTCTCGCCGACCTTCTCCTTCGGCGCGAGGCTCTTGCCCTTGTCGACGACGTACTTCTGGATGTCCTGGATCACCGGAAAGTTGGTGCCGGCCGCATTCAGGTTGAGCGACTTGTAGCCCTTCGCCTCCGGCCCGCCGGCGCGCGCGTCGTCGTCACCGCCCGCCCACCAGACGCCGACCAGCTTGTTGATCGGGAAGTTGTTCTTGATCGCCTCCTTCACCGCGGTCGGGTTCATCGCGCCCCAGCCCTGGTTGTAGAGGTAGTCCGGCCGGTCACGCCGGATCGAGAGCCAGAGCGAGCCCTGGTTCTGCATGTCGGCGGCGGCGACCGGGTAGAGCTTGACCTCGAAGCCGTACTTCTTGGCGAGGTTCTCGAGCACCGGGATCGGCTCCTTGCCGAAGGGCGCGTCGAGATGGATCAGGCCGAGCTTCTTGCCCTTGAGCTTGTCCATGCCGCCGAGTTCGGCCGCCATATGCTTCACCATCAGCGAAGCACCGTCCCAATAGGTGAAGGGCGGGATGAAGACCCAGGGGAAAGAGTTGCCGTCGGCCGAGGCCGAGAGGCCATAGGCCATCGAGAGGATCGGGATCTTGTCGATATGGGCGCGCGGGATCGCCGCCAGTGTCGCGCCCGTCGACCAGGGCGAATAGACGACCGTGTTCTTCGCCTTCGCCTGCTCGTAGCACTCGATCGACTTCTTGGTGTCGTAGCCGGTCTCGCACTCCTCATAGACGATTCTGACGCCGTTCACGCCGCCGTCGCGCTCGTTGATCATCGTCATGTAGTCGCGCATGCCGTCGCCGATCGGGATGCCCGAGCCGGCGAAGGGCCCGGTGCGATAGGCGTTGTTGGAGACGTAGATCGTCTCCTGCGCGGCGGCAGGAGCCGCGAAGCCGGCGGCGGCCAGCAAGGCGCCGATCGCCGCGCCCTTCATCAGATGCTGTGTCTTCATCGGTCGTCCTCCGTTCGTTTCCCTCCGGCGGTGGCGTCGAGACCCCGCCGGTCGTCTTTGCGCCCGCATCCTTGAAGGCCGATGCGGGTCGTCGTCCGGTCCGATCCCTCAATAGGGGAACGGCCATGTCCGCAGTTTCTGCTTCCCGATCTGCCAGAGCCGCGCGAGCCCGTGCGGCTCGACGATCAGGAAGAGGATGATCAGCCCGCCGATCAGCATGAAGGTGACGTGCTCGGCGGTGGCGCCCGCCATGGGCACGCCCAACGCCGGCAGGCCGAACTTCATCGCCGTCGGCAGGATCGAGAGGAAGGCGGCGCCGAAGAAGGAGCCGATCAACGAGCCCAGCCCGCCGATGATGACCATGAACAGGATGTTGAAGGACAGGCGGATCGAGAACGCGTCCGCCGCTTCGCCGCCGCCATACCAGAGGAAGATCATCATCGCGCCGGCGACGCCGGCATAGAAGGACGAGACTGCGAAGGCGAGCAGTTTGGCGTTGAGCAGCTTGATGCCCATCAGCTCGGCCGCGATGTCCATGTCGCGCACCGCCATCCAGGAGCGGCCGATCCGGCCATGCACGAGATTGGAGGCGAACCAGGTCAGCACCACGACGAGGCCGAGGCAGACGAAATAGCGCGTCTCCGGCGCGGCCAGCGCGCCCGTGACCGGCACGCCGAAAACCAGGCGCTGCGGCACCTCGATCGCGCCCGAGGCGTTGTAGTTGTAGAGCCAGGGCACCCGCACGAAGGCCCATTGCAGGAAGAACTGCGCGGCAAGCGTCGCCACCGCGAGATAGAAGCCCTTGATCCGCAGCGAGGGCAGCCCGAACAGCACCCCGATCGCCGCCGAGAACAGGCCCGAGACCAGGATCAGGACGATGA
Organism: Methylobacterium sp. CCH7-A2; assembly: GCF_001557075.1. NCBI lineage: Bacteria > Pseudomonadati > Pseudomonadota > Alphaproteobacteria > Hyphomicrobiales > Methylobacteriaceae > Methylobacterium > Methylobacterium sp. CCH7-A2. The sequence continues at coordinate 7,535 of NZ_LSKN01000301.1, read as the reverse complement.
TGTTCACGTCCGGGAAATACGTCGTCAGCTTGTAGCAGGCATAGGCGCCCACACCCATGAAGGCGGCCGTGCCCAGCGAGATCAGCCCGGTATAGCCGGTGAGGATGTTCAGGCCGATCGCCGCCATTGAGAAGACGAGGAAGGGGATCATCACCGAGGTGATGAAGAAGTCGTCCCCGAAATAAGGGATCACGACGAAGGCGATGGCGAGAATGATCGCCAGGCCGATCCGGTCCTGCCGGATCGGGAACACGGCCATGTCGGCCTGGTAGGTGGATTTGAACTGGCCGGCCTCGCGGTAGAACATGTCCCGGCCCTCAAATCCGCTCGATGATCTTGTCGCCGAACAGGCCCTGCGGCCGGAACAGCAGGAAGCCCAGCGCGATGAAATAGGCGAGCCAGCTCTCGATGCCGCCGCCGATCAGCGGGCCCCAGTAGAACTCGCCCAGCTTCTCGCCGATGCCGATGATCAGCCCGCCGATGATCGCGCCGGGGATCGAGGTGAAGCCGCCGAGGATTAGCACCGGCAGCGCCTTCAGCGCCACGATCTCGAGCGCGAAGGACACGTCCGAGCGCGCGCCCCACATGATGCCGGTGATCAGCGCGACGATGCCGGCCGTGAACCAGACGATGACCCAGATCTGGTTCAGCGAGATGCCGACCGAGAGCGCCGCCTTGTGGCTGTCGGCGACCGCCCGCAGCGCCCGGCCGATGCGGGTGTACTGGAAGAACAGCGCCAGCACCGCGATCATGACAGAGGCGATGATCGCCGCCGCGATGTCGATCTTCTGCAGGGACACAAAGCCGCCGAGGATCTTCAGATCGACAGAGCCGCGCGGCAGGTAGAGCTGCTCGGTGATCATCTGCTTGGGATTGCCGCCGAAGACGGACTCACCCAGCCCGATCAGGAAATACGTGATCCCGAAGGTCGCCATGAACAGGATGATATCGGGCTGGTTCACCAGCGGCCGCAGCACCACGCGCTCGATCGCCACCGCCAGCACGAACATCACGCCCAGCGTCAGGATCACGGCCAGGAAGGCCGGCACGCCCATCTCGTAGAGCCCGACCAGCGTCAGCGCCGAGAACACCACCATGATGCCCTGGGCGAAGTTGAAGACGCCGGACGCCTTGAAGATCAGCACGAAGCCGAGCGCGATCAGCGCGTAGAGCACGCCGGAGACCAGCCCCTCCCAGACGGTCTGGACCAGCAGGTCGGGCGCCGAGACCATCTGCTGGAAGGGGTCGATGAAGATCTTGTAGAGCGTGCCCGAACCATCGAGGCGCGCACCCAGAATGGCGGCCGCGACGATCGCGGCCAGGATCAGGGCGGCCTTGACCCAGCCATTGGCGAGAAGGTTCGGCGCGGGCCGTGCGGCGACGTCGCTCATGAGTTCGACCCCTTGCCCCTTGGACCAACCGCGCCGTCATCCCGGACAAGCCACGAAGTGGCACCGATCCGGGATCCATTCCAGAGCCTCTCCGGAAGTGCTCCGGAATGGACCCCGGGTCTGCGCTTCGCTCCGCCCGGGATGACGGCGCGGGTGGACAGACGTGGCTGAGCGATACCCATCAATGCGCCACTCCCAGATAGGCATCGATCACCTTCTGGTCGGCCTTGACCTCGGCCGGCGTGCCGTCGGCGATCTTGCGGCCGTATTCGAGGACGACGACGCGGTCGGACAGGTCCATGACCACGCCCATATCGTGTTCGATCAGGGCGATCGTCGTGCCGAACTGCTGGTTCACGTCGAGGATGAAGCGGCACATATCCTCCTTCTCCTCGAGGTTCATGCCCGCCATCGGCTCGTCCAGCAGCAGCAGGTCGGGCTCCATCGCCAGCGCCCGGCCGAGCTCGACGCGCTTCTGCAGGCCGTAGGGCAACTTGCCGACCGGCAGCTTGCGGATGTGCTCGATCTGCAGGAAGTCGATGATGTCCTCGACGACCTTGCGATGCTCGATCTCCTCGCTCATCGCCGGCCCGTGCCGCAGCGCCTGCCAGAAGAAGCCGCGCTTCATCTTCAGCGTGCGCCCGGTCATGATGTTGTCGAGCGTCGACATGCCCTTGAACAGGGCGACGTTCTGGAAGGTGCGTGCGATGCCGGCCGCGGCCGCGCGATGCGGCCGCATCTTGTGGCGGCGCTCGCCCTTGAAGGTGATCTGCCCTTCCTGCGGCTGATAGAACCCGTTGATGCAGTTGAGCATCGAGGTCTTGCCGGCGCCGTTGGGGCCAATGATCGCGCGCACTTCGCCCTTGCGGATGTCGAAGGAGACATCCGTGATCGCCTTCACCCCGCCGAAGCGCAACGACACGTTCTCGACCGAGAGCAGCACCTCGCGCACGGGCGCACCCGTCATGGTCATCGGTTCCGCATTCATGCCGCGGCCCTCGCCGGTGCTGGCCGATCAGTGGCGGTCGAGGGATAGATCGTCGCGTCGCGCACCTTGACCCGGGCCGAGATCACGCCCTTGCGGCCATCCTCGAAGGTGACTTCGGTGGAGATGTCCGCCTCCTGCGAGCCGTCATAGAGCGCGTTGACGAGCGGTGCGTAGCGATCGGCGATGAAGCCGCGCCGGACCTTCTGCGTCCGCGTCAGCTCGCCATCGTCGGCGTCGAGCTCCTTGTGCAGGATCAGGAAGCGCTTGATCTGCGCGCCGCCCATCAGCGGCTCGGCCGCGAGCGAGCGGTTCACCTCGTCCACATGGCTCGCGATCATGTCATAGACCAGATCGTGCCCGGCGAGCTCCTGATAGGAGGCGTAGACGACGTTGTTGCGTTCGGCCCAGTTGCCCACCGCCGTGAGGTCGATGTTCACCGCCACGGTGGCGTAGTCGCGGTCCTGCCCGAAGGCGACCGCCTCCTTGATGTTGGGGAAGAACTTCAGCTTGTTCTCGATGTATTTCGGCGGGAACAGCTCGCCGGTCCGGAGCTTGCCGACATCCTTGGCCCGGTCGATGATCTTGAGATGGCCTTCCTCGTCGAAGAAGCCGGCATCGCCGGAGCGGACATAGCCGTCCGCCGTCATCGTCTCGGCGGTCTTCTCGGGGTCCTTGTAGTAGCCGCCGAAGATCGAGGGCGAGCGGTAGAGCACCTCGCCATTGTCGTCGATCCGGATCTCGACCAGCGGCGCCGGCCGCCCGACCGTGTCGGCGCGGATCTCGCCATTGGGCTGCATGGTGATGTAGACGCCGGCTTCCGTCTGTCCGTAGAGCTGCTTCAGGTTGACGCCGATCGAGCGGTAGAAGCGGAACAGCTCCGGGCCGATCGCCTCGCCGGCCGTGTAGCCGACCTTGATCCGCGTCAGGCCGAAACGGTTGCGCAGGGGGCCGTAGACCAGCACGTCGCCGAGCCCGTAGAGCAGCCGCGCGCCCAGCGGCACGCTCTCGCCGTTCAGGATCTTCTCGCCATGCTCCTTGGCCACGCCGAGGAAGTAGTGGAACATCTTCCGCTTCAGCGCGCCGGCATCCTCCATCCGCACCATGGTCAGGGTCAGCATCGTCTCGAAGACGCGCGGCGGCGCGAAGGCATAGGTGGTGCCGACCTCGCGGCGGTCTTCGATCACCGTCTCCGGCCCTTCCGGGCAGTTGACGCAGAAGCCGGCGACGATCGCCTGTGCATAGGAGAAAATGTGGTCGCCGACCCAGGCGATCGGCAGATAGGCGATGATCTCGTCGCTCTCGTTCAGCCCGTCGAACTGGCAGCCGATCTCGGCCGCCGCGATCACGTTGGTATGGCTGAGCATCACGCCCTTGGGGCGCCCGGTCGTGCCGGAGGTGTAGAGGATGATGCCGAGATCGGCGCCCGAGCCGGCCTGCATCTCGCGCTCGAGTGCCGGCGCCGCCTCTGCGCTGTTGGCGAGGTCCTTCAGCCCGCTGGCGATCACCTCGTCGATCGGATGCAGCGTGCTGTGGTCGTAGTCGCGCAAGCCACGCGGCTCGTCATAGAGCATATGCCTCAGGCTCGGCAGGCGCTCGGCGATGGAGAGGATCTTGTCGACCTGCTCCTGGTCCTGCACCACGGCGAACACCGCCTCGGCATGGTCCAGCACATAGGCCATCTCGTCGGCGACGCTGTCGGCGTAGACCGGCACCGGCACGGCGCCCAGCCATTGCGCCGCCGCCATCGCCCAATAGAGCCGCGGCCGATTGTAGCCGACGATCGCGACCTTCTCGCCGCGCTTCAGCCCGAGCGCCTGCAGGCCCCGCGCGAAGCCGCGGACCTGCTCGGTGACCTCGGCCCAGGTCCAGGATTGCCAGATGCCGAGGTCCTTGTGGCGGAACGCGACGCGCCCGCCCCGCTCGCGCGCATTGCGCAGCAGCAATTTCGGAAAGGTATCCGCCTGGCCGGCGCTCGCGCTTGCCATCGTCCGTCTCCACCCTGAGCAGGCCGGCGTACATTGCACCGGCCTTCGTTCGGGCCGCTTTCGGCCTCGTTGGATGCAAGCCTCGCAGCGGCGCATGCGCTTTGCAAGGGGAGGCTTGACAGACGGATCGCGTTTTGGTCGCTATTCTCTTGGGCGATTGTTTGCGCGAGTCGCATTCGACGGTCGAGCGTGCCGCCGATGGCCCCTAATGGGCGCCCTGATGCGCCACTTTCACTCCGGTTTCGACCCTCAAGAACGACAAAGCCGCGCCGGTGGGACCGGCGCGGACGCAATGACGGTATCGGTTCCCGCTCGGAGGCGGATCAGCGGATCGGCGGGGCGTATTGCAGGCCACCCTTGGTCCAGAGGTCGTTCTTGCCGCGGGCGATCTTCAGCACCGAGCGGGCACCGACATTGCGCTCGAACGCCTCGCCGTAATTCCCGACATGCCTGACGACCCGGTAGGCCCAGTCCGGCGTCAGGCCGATGGCCTCGCCGAACTTGCCCTCGACGCCGAGCAGGCGCCGGATCTCCGGATTGGTCGAGGACTTCTGCTGCTCGACATTGGCTTGGGTCACGCCGAGTTCCTCCGCGTTCAGCATGGCGAAATGCACCCATTTGACCAGGTTGAACCAGGGCATGTCGCTGCTGCGGACGACCGGGCCGAGCGGTTCTTTGGAGATGATCTCGGGCAGGACGACGGCCTCGTCGGGCTTCACCAGCTTCAGCCGCAGCGCATAGAGCGCCGAGGAATCGTCGGTCAGCGCATCACAGCGACCGGACTGGAAGGCCGTGATCGCCTCGTCGCCCTTGTCGAAGGTCACCGGCTCGTACTTGATCCCGTTCTTGCGGAAGTAATCGGCGACGTTGAGCTCCGTCGTCGTGCCCTGCTGCAGGCAGATCGAGGCGCCGTTGAGCTTGAGCGCGCTGTCGACGCCGAGCGTCTTCTTCACCAGGAAGGCCTGGCCGTCATAATAGTTCACGCCTGCGAAGCTCAAGCCGAGCGACGTGTCGCGCGCCATCGTCCAGGTGCTGGTGCGCGACAGAAGGTCGACCTCGCCGGACTGTAGCGCCGTGAAGCGGTCCTTCGACGAGAGCGGCGTGAACTTCACCTTCATGGGGTCGTCGAAGACGGCGGCGGCGATGCCGCGGCACAGGTCGACGTCGAGACCGGCCCACTGACCCTGCGCGTCCGGCAGACCGAAGCCAGCGAGGCCGGGGCTGACGCCGCAGATCAGATGGCCGCGATTCTTCACGGTCGTGAGCAGTGGGGTCTGGGCATTGGCGGCGGGCGCCAGGGCGGTGACCGCACAGGCGAGCAAGGCTGCGAGGGCGACTTTCATGGTGAGTCCTCTTCAGGGCAGTCGCTCTGCCCGGGCGGAAGATGACTCACCGCTCTCCCAACTTTGTGCCGTTGTCGGCGCGGATTCGGCAGCGCGCCGCCTGTTCCCGGGCCGCAGAACGACTTTGCTTTCAGGCAGGTTTCAGGCCGCTTACCCTTCGTAACGCGCCAGCCCCTCGACATCGCGGATGGTGATGCTGCCATGCCCGATCTCGAGCAGGCCGAGCGCGGCGAGGCGGGACAGACCCTGGTTGGCCACCTGTCGCGACATGCCGGCCAGCAGGCCGAGCTCCTCCTGGCTCACCTCGAGCGTGCGGTCCTCGTCGGGATAAAGCGTCGGGTTGAACAGCCACGCTAGGTTGCGCGCCAGCCGCCCGGTCGAATCGAGCGTCCGCTCCGTCTCCGCCAGCGCGATGAACTGGGCCAGGCGCTCGTTGAACTGGTGGACGAGGAAGCGGTTGAACGCGGCCGAATGCTCGAACAGCCAGAGGAAGGTCTGGCGCCGCATCAAGGCGAGCCTGGTCTCGCGCAGCGCCACCAGCTCGTAGCGCCGCAGCTCGCCCTTGATCACCGTGCCCTCGCCGAACCAGGCACCGGCCCGCATCCCGGCCAGGGTCGCGGCCTTCCCCGTCTTCGAGGTCGTCGACATCTTCACCAGCCCCTCGGCGACGCCGGTCCAGGCCTCCAGCCGGTCGCCGACATGGCAGATATGGGCGCCCTTGCCATAGCTGCGGAAGGAGATGCCGCGCCGTGCCTCCTCGAACTCCTCCTCGCGCAGATCGCGCGACCAGGCGGCGATGCGCTTCAGCTCGTCGGGCAGGATCACGGGGCCGGCTCTCCCTGGTGGCGGGCTGCGGTACTATGGGGCGGGCGAGCCGGTGAACTCAAGCGCCGCCCGCCCGCCTCAACAGGCGAACGCGCCGCGATTCGGCCGCCTTTCTGGGCGATCCGCTGCGAATGAGGCGGCTGGACGCTCCCGCCGGATTCACGCATCGTTAACCATGCTGCGCCAGCTTGCGCCCATTCCGAGGACATCGCCCGTGGCACGCCGACCCGCTTTCGCCGTCTTGCTCGCCATCGCCGCCTGGGCGGGCGCGGGCGCTCCGGCTTTGGCGCATCCGCATGTCTTCGTCACCGCCCGCGCCGAGATCCTCTACGCCCCCGACGGCGCGGTGCGCGCGCTCAAGCACATCTGGAGCTTCGACGAAGCGTATTCGGCCTATATCACGCAAGGCTTGGACAAGAACGGCGACGGCAAGCTGACGCCGGACGAACTCGCCGAACTCGCCAAGGTCAATGTCGAATCGCTGCCCGATGTCGGCTTCTTCACCACCGCCAAGGCCAATGGCAAGCCGCAGGAATTCGGAACGCCGACCGGCGCCGGTCTCGTCTTCGAGAACAAGATCCTGACGCTGACCTATACCCTGCCGCTGAAGACGCCGGCCCACGCCAACCGCTCCTTCGGCATCGAGATCGGTGACCCGACCTACTTCGTCGCCTTCGAGATCGTCGATGCGCCCGACGCCGTGATCACCCGCGACGCGCCGAAGGGCTGCATCGTGCGTGTCGCCCGCCCGCCCAAGCTCGATCCCGCGATCCAGCAGAAGCTGGCGCAGGAGGACATCACCGCCACACCCGACATGACCGGGCTTCAGGTCACGACCCGCGCCCTCGTCGCCTGCCCCTGACTGGCCGATGTCGCTCGACGCTCCGCGCCTTGCACTCATGCCCTGGCCCGCCCTGTCGCGGCGCCTCGTAACCATGGTGCTGGCGCTCGCGGTCGTCGCCGGAGGCCTCGCCCTGCTGGCCGCCCTGCTCGCGGCCTGGAG
>NZ_LSKN01000300.1:0-327 GCF_001557075.1 Methylobacterium sp. CCH7-A2 | reverse complement strand
CCGGGTGGACGATCAGGCTCTTGGCGTCGCCCAGATTGTTGGAGATGCGGATCAGTTTCAGCCCGTTGAGGAAGCGGAAGGCGGCGTCCTTGCCGCCCTCGACCTCGAAGGCGACCAGCGTCGAGGGGCCCGTCATCTGGCGGGCGATGATCTCGGCCTGGGGATGGTTCTTCGCGCCCGGGAAGATGACGCGCGACAGGCCGGGACGGCTGGCGAGCCATTCGGCAATGATTGCGGCGTGTCGGGCCTGCTGGCGCACGCGCAGCGGCAGGGTCTCCAGCGCCTTCAGCATCACCCAGGCGTTGAAGGGCGAGATCGCCGGGCCGG
>NZ_LSKN01000299.1:0-11656 GCF_001557075.1 Methylobacterium sp. CCH7-A2 | reverse complement strand
GTGACCGAAGCTGCAGCGAGATTGCGTCAGACCCGACCTTCAACGCGATTTGACAGTACCAGAGCCGCTGCGCTTCGTCGGGGACGCTGTCGAGAAGCAGAACGTTCTGGCCCCAAGGCAATTGTGCAACAACCTGTTGCACAATTGCGGAATCTCCCCATTCCTGGGCGAATTTCCTCATATATTTCAGATTTCTAGGGGAGAACCCTTTGACGTCCGGGAACTCCGAATGAAGATCGGCGGCGAGTTGATCGATGACGCGGGCACCCCAGCCATGGGTGGCCTGGCGCTCGAGAATCTCTCGCCCAATCCGCCAGTAAAGCAGGATCAGTTCGCTGTTGACGGCGAGGGCAGCACGATGCCGGGCCTGCTGGATCTCGCCCTTCAGGTTGCGTAGCCATTCGAGGTATTCGGGCGGGGTCGTCTGGAGAGGCATGCTTCGCTTTCGCGCTATTTTCCGCGCCATCATGCCATCCGGTTCGGCATCAGACCACGGGTCTGACCGCTGCTGGAACCGCGCTGGCAGTCTCGTGGTCGGAAAACCGCTCCATTGGCCAACCCGAAATCAGGCACTGCCTCGGCAAAGCGCCGATGCGACCCGGATCAGACGCGGTTCACGCCGCGGTAGCGCGCGAAGCTTGTCCGGCCCGACGATCCGAACAGGACGACCTCGTAGCTGTCCGGCGCCTTGCCGACGACCTCCATGCCGGGAGAACCCATCGGCATTCCCCGAACGGCGAGGCCGCGAGCCTGCGGCTTCTCGGCCAGGAGGCGCTTGACGGCGTCAGCCGGCACATGACCCTCGACGACGTAACCGGACACCTCCGCCGTGTGACAGGAGGCAAGGTCGCCCGGCACGCCGAGGCGGAGCTTCACTTGGTCGACGTCGGAGGATGTGACGACCTCGACGGGGAAGCCGGCGACCTTCATGTGCTCCACCCAGCCACCGCAGCAGCCGCAGTTCGGATCCTTGGTCACGATCACCTTCGGCAGGTTGGCCTGCGCAAAGGCTCGTCCGGCCATCATCGCGGCCCCAGAGGTTCCGAGAACGGCGAGGAAGCTGCGGCGGTTGAGCATGAGCATCTCCTTCAGGCTGCGACCGGGGTATAGCCGGCCTTGGCGACGAGAGCCTTGATGGATGCCAGGTCGCTGCTCCCGCGGACGGACACCAACTTGGAAGCCGGATCGGCTTCGACCTGCGTGCCGGGCAGGCCCGTCTCGATCGCGTTCTTGATCGTGCCAGCGCAGTGACCGCAGGTCATGTCCTCGACCCGCAAGGTCAGGGCATTCGGATCACGTTCGGCCGCCTGATCCGGCCGGGAGGAGTGGTTGTTGCATCCGCACATGGAATGATCTCCGTTTCTCATCGACGTTGAGAGCAGCCTGCACCTTCCCATTATGGCAAGGTCAAGCGGCGTTTCATCACGACGCGCCGATGTCGCGACGGCACGTACCTTTCGAGGATGCCCTTGCGAGGCGCCAACCCCGTGTCCGCCCGCTTTCATCGGTTCGGAGCAGGACCTCGTTGCGAGCCAGGCTCCATCCGGGGTGGCGTATCAATGCTTGTTCGCGGTGTCGTCGTCAGAGCCGTCGGATCCGGGCATCATGGCGCCGCCGGGTCCCATCATTCCCCGACCCATCATGCCTTGCCCCATCATGCCTCGGCTGCCCATCCGGACGAGTGCCGGCAGCCGCCGCTTTTGGGCCTCGTCGAGGGTCGCGTGGAGCGGCGCGGCAGCGTCCGCGAGCTTGCGCATGGCGTCGGATCCCTGGCTCATATGGTCGGCCATGGTGCGCAGCATGTTCACCGGATCGTTTGCCGTCATCCCTCCTGTCTGGCGCATGGCCTGCATATGGCTGAGGTGGAGGGTCGCCAGGTTCCGGAGCGCGGTTTCGACAGGGGGCCATAGCTTTTCCTGGTCGGCGGTCAGCCTCAGCCCGGCATGGATGGACGCGATATGGGCTTCGGCGAAGGCACTCATATCCTCCGCCGAGAATTGGCCCATCATCCCTTGGCTGCCGCCGAGCATGCCTTGACCCTGCATCATCTGGCCCATGGGCATCGGCATTCCGGATTGGCCGGGCATCGCCTGAGGTTTTCCCGGCGCCGTGGATTGGGCCTGCGCCTTGGGGGCTTTACCTGGATGGTGCGGGTCACTGGAAGTCGGCGCCTGGGCCAGCGCGGGCCCGGCAAGGGTAACCAGGACGGTCGCGAGAACGGACATCTTCATGGCGGTGTCTCCTTTGAGCGGTCAAAAAGGGCAAGAACGGCGTCGGCGCAGCTTTCGCGGAATGGCCGCAGGCAGCGCCGATCAGGTTTTCGTCGGGCGCAGCCATTGGTCCCGGGGCCGCAAGGGCCCCAATGTTCCCGGCCGGGCCGCAGACGGCCCGGCCTTGGGCGGTCACTCCCGCTTGTCGTGGTGGCCGTGGCCGCCGTGCATGAACAGATGCATCAGGGGGCAGGCCAGCAGCAGGAGGTAGGGCAGTGCGGTCACGATGTGGCCGCCGTGGTTCGCGAGGAGGTAGATGCCGAGAGCGGCCAACGCGAGCGAGCAGACCCAACCCAGGGGCGTGTTGATCAGCAGGGTCCGCCAGGTTCGTGGCGACTCGGGGGCAGGAGTCGGTGTGGTGGGCATGTCGATCTCTCCCGGTGCGGAGCGTGCCGATCTTGGACCTTGCTTGCGAATGGCGCCTTGAGCGAAATCAAGCGAGGTACCGGAAAGGCTCGTTCCGCCCACCCGGTCTGCTCCCGCTTCCTGACACCTAGCGGGCGGCGATGCCGTTCGGCCCCTTGCCCACCGGATAGGCCTTCCCGGCCGAGAGGCTGCCGAGATCGATCGCGGAGATGGTGTTGGCGTAGGTGTTCGTGACGTAGGCCGTGCGACCGTCGCGAGCGATGACGATGCCGTGCGCTCCCTTGCCGACCGTCACGTTCCGGATCAGCTTGCCGTCCTCGAGCGCGACGACCGACACCCGGTTGTCCGGCTTCGCCGCCGAGCCCTGGTTCGCGACCAGGGCGGCCTTGCCGTCCGGCGTAACGTAGACCTGCACGGGTCCGTTTCCGACGGAGGCCTTCCGCAGCACCTTGCGAGCGTCGACGTCGATGATGGCGACCTTGTCCTCGCCGTTGAGCGAGACCACGAGGATGCGGCCGCTCCGGTCGAACGCGACCTGGACCGGCCGCTTTCCGACGGAGATATGCATGGCCTTCTCCGGATTGCGCGTATCCACCAACGAGACCGTGTCGCTCTTCATGTTGGCGACCGCGAGCAGGTTGCCGTCCGGCGATAGGCGCAGTCCATGCGGGTAGTTCTGCACGGGGATGCGACCGGTTACCCTACGCCCCGGGATATCGACCACCACTACCGAGTTGGTTTCGGCGTCGGTCAGGTAGGCGAAATGCCCTTGTGCGTCGGGGACGACATGCGCCGGATGCCCTCCCACGGTCACGACCTGCGGCGCGCCGGGCGCGTCGCCAGCGACGTCCATGAGAATGAGCTGCCCGCCCGCGGAGCCGTGAGCCGCATGGCTGCCGGACTGTGCCGCAGGCATGCCGGTCGCCAGGATGAGGCGGCCATCGGCGGTGACGTCGACGTTGTGCGGCGAGATCGGAATCGCCGCCGTGGTGGTTTTCGAGGTCTGGGAGTCGATGATGGAGAGGCTCTGCCCGTTCTCGTTGGCGACGACGATCGTGTCGGCCCGGGCGCCGGCGGCACCAAGGGATGTGACGAGGGCGAGTGCAATCTGGGTTCTGCGTGCGAACATCGCATTGTCCTTCCGAAATTCGAATTGAACTGGGTCCCGGTGCCCACGCAGGCCGCGACATCACGGAAGCGGCGGGGTCGGGATTCGGTTGGGTTACGCGATGGATTTTGGCGGTTTGAATCGCACCTCCGGGATTGCCCCGGCCAGCATCAGGTCATTCCCGGGCTGGAGGCAGATGGGTTCGGGCCATCCCGGGAAAGGGGCACCGGCACGGATCATCGCCGGGGGCACGACGAGGCAGCTCGAGGAAGCGCCGAGACAGTCCTGGTCACAGGAAGGGCCGCCCGCCGTTCCCTCGGCGCTGTCTTGATCCGCGTTTCGGCCGTGATGGATGGAGGCCGCCGCCGGGTCGACGTGCCCATGCTCCATGACCAAGGACAGGTGCGTGGCAGGACCGGGCGCCGAAAAGGCAGGCGTCGCCATGCGACCGACCACGAGAACCATCGCGGCGACCGCGAGGAGCATGGCCATCAGCGGAGACAGAGCTTTTTTGCGACGCCTCTTCATTGCAGGAAGTCTACCCGGTTGGCGGACCGAAACCTTGCGCTGCATCAAACAGCCGGACGGACCGGGCGGCTCCCGATGGAACTGCCCGGCCCGGCAACTACAGTCGTACCGTGCGCAGGCGGATCGCGTTGCCGATCACGCTGACCGACGACAGGGCCATCGCGGCCGCCGCGATGATCGGCGACAGCAGGATGCCGAAGAACGGGAAGAGCACTCCCGCCGCCACCGGCACGCCGAGCGCGTTGTAGATGAAGGCGAAGAACAGGTTCTGACGGATGTTGCGCATCACGGCCTGCGACAGCCGTCGCGCCCGCACGATTCCGGTCAGGTCACCTTTCAGCAGGGTCACGCCCGCACTTTCCATCGCCACGTCGGTGCCCGTGCCCATGGCGATGCCGACATCCGCCGCCGCCAGCGCCGGCGCGTCGTTGACGCCGTCGCCCGCCATGGCGACCACCCTGCCGTCCGCCTTGTAACGCTGGACCACGGCACTCTTCTGGTCGGGCAGGACCTCGGCCTCGACCTCGTCGATTCCGAGCCGCCTGGCGACCGCCTTCGCGGTCGTCCAGTTGTCGCCGGTGAGCATCACGACCCGGATGCCTTCCGCCCTGAGCCCGGCGAGCGCCTCCGGCGTCGAAGTCTTGACCGGATCCGCAATGGCGATGGCACCCGCCGCCTTCCCGCCGATTCCGGCGAAGATCACCGTGGCGCCGTCCTCGCGCAACTTGTCCGCCTGGTCCGCCAGGCGAGCGGGATCGATGCCATGCTCGGTCAGGAAGGCCGCGTTGCCGAGCACGACGCGCCGTCCCTCGACGGTACCCAGCGCTCCCTTGCCGGTGGGCGAATCGAAATCGGCGACCGGCGCAGTGGCGATGCCTTGCTTGTCGGCGGCCGCGACGATGGCCAGCGCCAACGGATGTTCGCTCGCTCGCTCCACGCTGGCTGCCAGGCGCAGGATTTCGGCTTCGTCAAAGCCCGGAGCCGGAACCACGGCAGTCACGGATGGCTTGCCCTCCGTGAGGGTTCCGGTCTTGTCGACCACGAGGGTGTCGACCTTCTCCATGTGTTCCAAGGCCTCGGCATTCTTGATCAGAACGCCCGCCTGGGCGCCGCGGCCGACCCCCACCATGATCGACATCGGCGTGGCGAGACCAAGCGCGCATGGACAGGCGATGATGAGCACCGCCACGGCCGCAACGAGGCCGTAGGAAAACCGCGGCTCGGGACCCCAGAACGCCCATGCGATGAAGGCGAGTGCCGCAATGCCGATGACCGCGGGCACGAAGTAGCCCGAGACGTGATCGGCCAATCGCTGGATCGGGGCGCGGCTGCGCTGGGCCTCCGCCACCAGTTGGACGATCCGCGACAGCATCGTGTCGTGCCCAACCTTCTGCGCCTCGATCACGAGGCCGCCGGACTGGTTCATCGTGCCCCCGATGGCCGCGGCGCCGACTTCCTTGGTGACTGGCATCGACTCGCCAGTGACCATCGACTCGTCGACCGCGCTGCGCCCCTCGACGACGACACCATCGACGGGAACCTTCTCGCCCGGCCTCACCCGCAGGCGGTCGCCGACCTGCACGGTGTCGAGCTGGACCTCCTGCTCGGTGCCGTCGGGCATGATCCTGCGGGCCGTCTTGGGCGCGAGGTCGAGCAGGGCGCGAATGGCCCCGCTGGTGCTCTCCCGGGCCCGCAGTTCGAGCACCTGCCCGAGCAGGACGAGAACCGTGATGACGGAAGCCGCTTCGAAGTACACGGCCACCGAACCGTCATGGCCTCGGAACGCGGCCGGGAAGATCCCGGGCGCCAGCGTCGCCACCATGCTGTAGATCCAGGCCACGCCCGTGCCCATGGCGATGAGCGTGAACATGTTGAGGTTGCGCGAAACCAGCGACTGCCAGCCACGCTCGAAGAACGGCCAGCCTGCCCACAGCACGACAGGAGTCGCGAGCAGCATCTGGATCCAGTTCGAGGTCTGCTGGCCGACATAGTGGCCCAGACCCGTCAGGTGCCCGCCCATTTCCAACACGACCACGGGCAGGGAAAGCGCGAGTCCGATCCAGAACCGGCGCGTCATGTCGATCAGTTCGTGGCTGGGACCGGTCTCCGCCGTCGCGAGCACGGGTTCGAGCGCCATGCCGCAGATCGGGCAGGAACCCGGTCCCACCTGTCTGATCTGGGGATGCATCGGGCAGGTGTAGATCGTGCCTTCCGGCACGGGTTCAGCCTTCCGGGCCGCCGCCGGCTCGACGTATTTGGCGGGCTCAGCCATGAATTTCGACTGGCAGCCGGAGGAGCAGAAGTAATAGGGCTTGCCCTCGTACTGCGCCCGGTGCGTGGTCGCGTGCGGGTCGACCGTCATCCCGCAGACCGGGTCCTTCACCTGCCCGGCTGCTCCCTCATGCTCATGATGATGTCCCCCATGGAGGCCATGGTCATGATGATGGCCATGGTCCTTGCTGGTTGGGGTGTCGGTCATGACGGTTCTCCGGGCAGGCATCGATAAGCTGCGGCAAGGTTGGGGCTTCCCATGATGGGAAGGTCAAGCGCGTGCCTCCGGGGCTCCAGCCATCGACGCGATCGAGGCGGGTCTCGACCTCCGTGAACCACCTCAAGACTTGCCGCATCAAGGTGTCCCGAAGGGCCGATCCAGCGCAAGCAAACCGGTGAATGCCTGTGACCCGGATCGGCCGTTTAGGTCACTTCGCCTTTTGAAGCTTGGTGACCGTGATCTGGCCGTTGACGCGGTCTGCGTCGAACTTGATCTTGTCTCCGGCCTTCAGCCCTTTGAGCATGGCGGGATCGCCCGCGCGGAACACCATGGTCATGGCATCCATGTCGAGGTTCTTGATGGCGCCGTGGTTGATGGTGAGCTTGCCCTGGGCCTCGTCGACCTTGGTGACGGTGCCATTGACCGACTGGGCGGCAGCCGGCAGCGCGACCATCAGGAATGCGAGGGTGGCGGTGGTCTTCAGCATGGGATGATCCTTTCCTCTGACGCTTACTTGACGATGATCTTGCCGGTCATGCCCGCTTCGCGATGGCCGGGGATCAGGCAGGAGAAGTCGAACTCGCCCGCCTTGGTGAAGGCCCAGACGATCTCGCCCGTCTTCTTCGGCGCGAGCCGCTTGGCGTTCGGATCGTCGTGTTCCATGTCGGGATTCTTCTGCATCTCGATGGCATGCTTGAGGTTCTCCTCCAGCGTGGCCAGCACCAGCTCGTGGTCGAGTTCGCCGTTGGGGCGTCCTACAGCCGACCTCTTATCGCCTCCATCTGCTGGATCTCCTCGCGTTGTGCCTTCGTGATCGCCTCGCACAACCTCCTCAGATCCGGATTGGCGAGCTTCGCCTCACGACACATGAGGATCGCGCCGGAGTGATGCGGGATCATCGAGTCGACGAACTGGCGATCGTCGATCAGGGTCTGGCTTCGCGTTCCGTAAAACGATGCGACGGTGAGAAACGCAAGGGCGACGTAGTGAATGGTGTTGGCACTCTTGTTCGGGAACATGCCCGGCATCGTCGCCAGCATGAGGATGCCCATCGGCGCCCACATCGTGACCGCCATGTAGAACATGTTCAGATTGTTCCGGAAGTCGCGCCAGCCGTCGATCATCGAGAACATCACGACGTACATGACGATCAGGCCGAGGATCATGTTCAGCCAGAACATCAGATAAGATCTGCCATGCGAGCCGTGACCGCCTTGGGAAGGGCTGCCGTGGGCCCGGTGGTGGTTTTGCATATCCGTCTCCACTGGGCGTGAAAGCGGACGCCACACCCGTCGCGATGAGAACGAAGGTGGCCAGCGCCCGCAGGAAGCAGGGGCTACTGGCCCTTGGCTTTCAGCCATTGCTCGATCGTTTCGACCTCGCGCTGTTGACTGCTGACGATCTCACCCGCCAGCTTTTTGACCGATGGATCCTTGCCGTTCGCGAGTACGACCTTGGCCATCTCGATCGCGCCCTGGTGGTGAGCCTTCATCTGCGTCATGAAATCGACGTCGGCATCGCCCGTGAAGGTCGTCGGCATGGACTGCATCATGTGCATCATCGCCGCCTTGTATTCCTTGGTCGACGCGGAGTCCGAGGCATCCGGCATGATCATCTTCATGGGCATGTCGTGGCCCGTATCGGGCTTGGGAGCTGGCTGGGCGAATGCCACGGTCACGATCGATGCCGCAAGGCAGGCAATCACTGTGAGGTTTCTCATGTGAGTTCTCCCTAGGATAAGGAGGCGAGCGGCTATGCCGCCATCTTCCGGCAACTTTCGGCACACCGCCGACAGGCCCGGACGCAGTCGTCCATATCTCCGATCCGTTCGCATTCGTTGGCGCAGTCCTCGCAGATATCGGCGCACTCGGCGCAGAGATGCTTGTGATGCCGCGAGCCGATGATCATGACCTGGGCGCTGGCGCGACAAGTCTCGGCACAGGCGAGCATCAATTGGATGTGATCCGGGCTGGCATGGTCGCCACCGAGCTTGAGGCAATGGTTGGTGCTCATGCCCAGGCAGGCCTGGTAGCAGCGCAAACATTCGTCAATGCATGCCTGCATCTCGGGGGACGTTTGGTGCACGATCGTTCTCCCTGAAGCTGTTGCGGTTCCATTGAAGGGCTACTCGGGGAAGACGCGTGCGACTGTGAGGAGTTCCTGTCTGAAACAATCTGTAACAATGCGGCGCGGGACGCCCTCGACGGTTATTGACGAGCCGCAACGACGACGGTCGAAGGCCCTGCGATGACGAACTGTTGAAAGTTCCCTCCTTACTCTGTTTTGGGCGCTGTGCCATTTTCGGTGTCATGAAGCTTCGGCTCGTTGCGCATTGTCTGATTCTGGCCCTGTTCGTCGCGGCCACCACGTTGGCTGCCTTCGTCAGCCCGGCGAGGGCCGGATTCGAGCGGGCCGATACCGTTGAAATGGCGATGCTGATGGACGGTGCCATGCCGTGCTGTCCGACGGATCACGACAAGGCCAAGGACTGCACGACCAACTGTCCGGCGCTGAGCTTCTGCCTGACCAAGTGCTTCGCCAGCGAGCCGACGTCGTTCGTCACGCTCGCCAGGGCGTTCGTCGCCGAGCTCGGCCTGACCGGAGACGAGGCCACGCGTCAGTCTCGTCCGTTCGAGCCACCCGCGCGACCTCCACGAAGCTGAGGCATCGCCGGCGCGAACCGCGCTGGCTTCGTCCGCACGGGACTTCCGGGCGGACGGTGAGCCGTGGCCAACGCCACGTCCGAGGCTGTGCGCCTGTGCGGCAGCCTGATGCACTCAGGACTACGAACATGACCCTCATCAACACGTTGCGCGTGCTTGCCGCAGCGCTTCCGCTCGCCGCCGTTTCGCTCCCGGCGCTCGCGGACATCAAGGATTACGAGTTCCGGCTCGTGCAGAACGAGATCAAGCAGGGCAACGGCGTCGTCGTCGCCGTGACGCTCATCGACAAGCGTTCGGGCAAGCCCGTCCCGGACGCGGTGATCTTCGCCCAGCGCATCGACATGGCACCCGACGGGATGGAGATGATGGCCTCGCCGATCGAGACGATGCCGTCGACCGAGTCGGGCACCTACCGCTTCAAGACGAACCTGACGATGGCCGGCGGTTGGCGGCTCTCGCTCGGCGCCAAGGTCCAGGGCGAAACCGGCACGCTCGAAAACAAGCTGATCCTCAAGGCCCTGCCATGAAACCCAACGCCCTCACGGGCCTCGCTCTCGCCGCCATGCTGGCGGCGGGAGGTGCGGGCTATTGGGCCGGACATCGCGGCCTTGCGGTCGGCTGGCGTGATTGGCTCGGCATCGAAGGTTCGCTCGCGGCAAACGAGCCTGCCGGAACCGGACCGATCATCTACTATCAGGATCCGGACCGGAAGCCGGTCTATTCGGCGCAGCCGCGCCAGACCGATGACGGCAGGCCCTTCACGGCCGTCCGCGCCAGCCAGGACGTCAGCTTCGAGGTGAAGCCTCCGAGCGAGGAGCGGATGGCGCAGGCCGACCCGAAGCGCGTTCTCTACTACCGCAATCCCATGGGGCTCCCGGATACGTCGCCGGTTCCGAAGAAGGACTCGATGGGGATGGACTATCTCCCCGTCTACGAAGGCGAGGGAAACGAGGACGGCGTCATCAAGCTCTCGCCCGGGCGCATCCAGCGCAGCGGCGTGCGCTCCGAACCCGTCCGGCGTCAGAACATCGTCCAGACGATTCACGTGCCCGGCGTGGTGCAACTCGACGAGCGACGGGTTTCGGTCGTGACGATCCGGGCGGATGCCTTCGTCCAGGAGGTCGCTCCGATCACGACCGGTGACCGCGTCACGAAGGGGACCAAACTGGCGCGGATCTATTCGCCGGAGATCAGCACCGCCGGCGCGCAGTTCATCACCGAGCTCAATGCCGCCGCGCGCGGCGTGCCCGAAGGCGGCGCAAGGCAGCGTCTCGAAAACCTCGGCGTCCCGCCGGAGGTCATCGCCGAGATCGAGCGCAGCCGAAAGGTGCCGCTGACGATCAACTGGTCGGCGCCGCGCGACGGCATCGTGCTGGAACGTTCGGTCAGTGACGGCATGAAGATGACGGCCGGCGGCAGTCTGTTCCGGCTCGCCGACATCTCGACGATCTGGGTTCTGGCCGATGTTCCGGAACGCCAACTGGCGGCCGTCGGCATCGGCGCGCCAGCCACGGTGCGATTGCGCGGCCGTCCGGGGAGTTCCTTCGAGGGACGCGTCAGCGTGATCTACCCGGAGATTGCCGAGGCGACGCGCACGGCAAAGGTCCGCATCGAGATCGGCAACCGCGACGGCATGCTGCTGCCGAACATGTATGCCGACGTCGATATCGGCTCCGATGACCCAGCTCCGCAGCTCGCGGTTCCCGACAGCGCCGTGATCGACAGCGGCTCGCGCCGGGTCGTCATTCTTGATCTGGGCGAGGGTCGGTTCGAGCCGCGCGAGGTCAAGCTCGGCCGCCGCGGCGATGGCAGGGTCGCGATCACCGAGGGGGTCGCCGAGGGCGATCGCGTCGTCGTCTCGGCCAACTTCCTGATCGATGCCGAGAGCAACCTTAAGGCCGCCCTGGGCGGCTTCGCCCAGCCGGAGGCCAAGCCATGATCGCCCGCCTGATCGCCTGGTCGGCGCGCAACCTGATCCTCGTCTTCGTTGCCGCCGCCTTCGCTGTGGCGGCGGGTGTTTATGCGTTGAAGACCCTGCCGCTCGACGCGATCCCCGACCTCTCCGATGTCCAGGTCATCGTCTACACCGAGTACCCCGGCCAGGCACCTCAGGTGATCGAGGACCAGGTCACCTATCCGCTGACCACCTCGATGCTGACCGTGCCGAAGGCGCGCGTCGTGCGCGGCTTCTCCTTCTTCGGCGTCTCCTTCGTCTACGTCATCTTCGAGG
>NZ_LSKN01000298.1:0-22154 GCF_001557075.1 Methylobacterium sp. CCH7-A2 | reverse complement strand
AAAGCCGGCACGCGGTGGCTCTGCGAAGCTACACCACCAGCAGGGACACGACCTGGGGAGGGGCAGGGGTGGGGGTCGGAAAGCTGAGCGCGCCCTGGACAGGCTGGGTGCACCATCCATGCCAGTCCGGCGAACGCTCACCAGGCGGCACGACCCCCACCCCTTCCCCTCCCCACAAGGGGGAGGGGTCTGCGTCGCGATTCCGGCGCTCTCTCGTCCCGAGATGCTCGGGTCGAGCCCGAGCATGACGCGCGGGACCCCCTCAGTCCCGGGTCATCGTCATCTCGGCGTCGATCGCCTTCATGGTCGGGTTGGCGGCGCAGAAGGCGCGGATCCTGGCCTGGGTCGCGGCGGGGTATTCGCTCGTGCCGCGGGCGCCGGATTTCAGCCACTCGGCGCAGCTGAGGTCGCGGTCGGTGATCCGGGCCGTGGCCGGGGCGGGCAGGAGCAGCAGGCCGGCAAGGGCGGCCGCGAGGGCGTGCGGAAGGCGGGGCATGGGGGATACGTCCTGAGGGGGGTGCCCGCGCGGCGGGCTCGCATGGGCGCGCTCCTGCCCCGCCGCGCCGCCGCAGGCAAATGCGATTGTCGCCGCCCCGATGCGCGGGCAGGGCAGGGAACAAAGGCCGCATTCGCCGCGCGGCGCCCTTCCGTGATAGGCAGCGGCGACATTCCGCAACAGGTTCGAAGACCATGGCCAAGAAGACGCCCGAACAGCTCGCCCGCGAATTCGAGGGGCGCAAGGCCAAGGGGCTGGCCAAGGGCGCCGCCGCATTCTGGCCGAACATCCTGTCGAATGCGGTGCTGAAGCTGACCGCGGCGAAGGAAGAGATCACGGTCGCGGCGCTGACCGAGCTGCTGGCGAAGGACGCCGAATCGAAGGATATGACCCTCGCCGCCGGCGCGGCCGAGGCGCTGGCTCGCCTGCGCCAGGCGGTGGCGAAGGGGGAGGGCTAGGTTCGCGAAAGAACCTCTCCGTCATTCCGGGGCTTCGCGCAGCGAAGAGCCCGGAACCCATGAACCCGGAGTTGCACGCAGCAGCCGGCGCGGTTTCCGCCTCATCTTGGTGGTCCGGTGTGCATGGGTTCCGGGCTCGCCGCTTTGCGGTCGCCCCGGAATGACGGCGGAGGTTCTGAACCCTACCCCGGCTCGCCGGCGATGACGCCCTTGCGCAGCAGGAAGCAGCCATAGGGGCGGGGGTCGCCGACCTGGACCACGGCGAAGGCGCGCCGCGCCGCCTCGTAGAAGGCGAAGCGCTCGATGCCGGCGAGCGGCGCCGGCCGCCCGAGCGCGGCGTCGATCTCGCGCTGCACCGCTTCCTGCACGGCGGGAACCGCGGCGGCGTCGCCGACGACCAGCATGCGGCGCAGCGGTTCGGGTTCGAAATCGTCGATCGGCAGCACGGAGAGGATGGCCCGCGCCGCCCGCTCCATGGTCAATCCCGGCAGGCGCACGAGCCGGCCGCTGGTGGTCGCGGCGGCGATCGTCTCGGCCGGGTGGTTGGCATCGACCAGGGCGAGATCGTCGCCATGGCCCATAGCGGCGAGGATCCAGAGCAGATCGGCGGAGAGGACGGGGTCGAGGGTCTTCAGCATGGCGGGGTCGTCCTGACAGGCGAAAGGCGGGTCACAGCCGACCCCGCCGGGCGAGGTAGACGCGCTGCGCGGTGCTGCCGAAGATCGCGGCGCGCTCGTCCTCGCTGCAGCCGTCGAGCAGCGTCTGCGCGGCGTCGAACCAGCGCTCGTAAGGCGCGCGCAGCGTCACCACCGGCCAGTCGCTGCCGAAGATCAGTCGCTGCGGGCCGAAGGTCATCAGCAGATGGTCGACGACCGGCTGCAGCGTGGCGAGGCTCCAGTCCGGCCCGGCCTCGGTGACGAGGCCTGAGAGCTTGCAGACGGTTTGGGGATGGGCGGCGAGCGCGGCGATCCCCTCGCGCCAGGCGGCGAGGTCGCCGGTGACGAGATCGGGCTTGGCGCCATGGTCGATGACGACGGTGAGCCGGGGCTCGCGGGCGAGCAGAGCGAGGGTGGCGGGGATATGCTCCGCCTTGATCAGGGCATCGAACACGAGGCCGTGGGCGACCATCGCGGCCAGGGCCGAGGCGAGAGAGGGTCGCGCGAGAAAGCCGAGGTCGGGGATGTCCTGCGCCATCGGGCGCAAGCCCACCAGCAGCGGGTCGGCCGCCAGCGCGGCGATGCGGGCGGGAGCGTCGGGCGCCTCGAGATCCGTCCAGCCGACGACGCCGGCGACGAAGGCCGCGCGCGCGGCGATGTCGAGCAGGAAGCGCGTCTCGGCCTCGGTCGGCGCGGCCTGGACGAGGATGGTGCGGTCGATGCCGTGGCGGGCGAGCAGGGGGGCGAGATCGTCGGGCGTGAAGTCGCGGTGGATCGGCCCGAGCGCGGGCGTCAGCCATCCATAATCGCCGCGCGCGATCTGCCAGAGATGCTGGTGGGCGTCGATGCGGAGCGGACTCATTGGGGCACCGGCACATCGGCGGCGAGCAGGCCCTCCGCCTTCAGCTCCGCCCAGAGCGCGGCCGGGACGGGCTGGGCGAGTTCGGCGATCTGATCGGCGACTTCGGCGGACGCGACCGCGCCCATGACGAGGCTCGCCACCGCCTTGTGGCCGAGCGGGAACTGCAGCGCGGCGCGGCGCAGCGGCACGCCATGGCGGGCGCAGACGGCCTCGATCGCGGCGACCCGGGCGAGGATTTCGGGCGGGGCGGGGTTGTAGTTGTAGCGCGCGCCGGGGACCGGGCCGGTGGCGAGGATGCCGGAGTTGAAGACCCCGCCGAGCATCAGGCCGATGCCCTTCTCCAGCGCGAGCGGCATGAAGGAGGCGAGGGCCGGCTGCTCCAGCAGCGAGTAGCGGCCGGCGAGCAGCATGGTGTCGAAGTCCCCAGTGCGGGCGAAGCGCTCGCACATCTCCGCCTCGTTGACGCCGACGCCGATCGCCTTGACGGCGCCGGCCGCCCGCAGTCGCTCCAGCGCGCGATAGGCCCCGTTCATGGCTTCGCCGAAGCGCTGCTCGATCAGCGCCGCGCCATGGGTCCAGACATCGACGTCGTGGATCAGGACGATGTCGATGCGGTCGACGCCCAGCCGCAGGGCCGATTGTTCGAGCGAGCGCATCGCGCCATCGTAAGAATAGTCGAAGCGCAATCCATGCGGCAGGCCGCCGCGATAGCCCGAGCCGTCGCCGCGTCCGGCGAAGGGCTCGGCGACGCGGCCGACCTTGGTGGAGAGCACGAGCCCCTCGCGCGGCACCCGCCGCAGCGCCGCGCCGATGCGGTGTTCGGACAGGCCATGGCCGTAGAGCGGGGAGGTGTCGAACAGGGTGACGCCCCCGGCGATCGCGGCCTCGACGGTCGCGACGGCGGTCGCCTCGTCGAGATGGGCGTACAGATCGCCCAGCGGCGCGCCGCCGAAACCGAGCGTCGAGACGGGCAGGCGGCAGCGGCCGAGCGGGCGCGGCGCGAGGGCAGAGGCGGGCGGCATCGGGCGTTTCCGTTCTCGTTGTGCAGAGTATGTGCACGCCGACATGTTAGCTTGCAACCGTCTTCGATCTTGATTAGCGTCCGGCGCAAGATGGTGGCCGGCGATCAGGGACGAGGTCCCGCGCCGGCGCCGCAGAACAGCCCGAAACGGGCGATGCGCGAGAAGTCCTGGGAGGACGCAAGATGAGCCAGACCCCGATCAAGCCGAGCCGCCGCGCGCTGCTGCGCGGCACCGCTGCCCTCGCCGCCACCGGCGCGATCGGCGCGCCGATGGTGCTGCGCGAGGCGCGCGCCCAGGCGGCCTTCAACTGGAAGCGCTTCTCGGGCACGACGATCGACGTGCTGCTGGTGAAGAACCCGCGCTCGGACCTGTTCCAGGCGGCCGAGAAGGAGTTCACCGAGCTCACCGGCATCAAGGTTTCCTCCGAGCAGGTGCCGGAGCAGCAGCAGCGCCAGAAGGCCGTGATCGAGTTCGCCTCGGGCAAGCCGAGCTTCGACGTCAGCGGCATCTCGCTGCATGTGCAGAAGCGCATGGCCGCCAAGGGCAAGTGGTTCGAGGATCTGAACCCCTATATCAAGGACGCCTCGCTGACCTCGCCGGACTTCGCGTTCGAGGATTTCGGCGCCGGTCCGGTCGCCTACGCGCGGCAGGCCGACGGGGCGCTCGATACGCTGCCCTTCTTCGTCGATTACTGGATGGTCTACTACAACAAGGAGCTCTTCGACGCGAAGGGTGTCGCCTTCCCCAAGACGATGGAGGAGATGTTCACCGCGGCGCAGAAGCTGCACGATCCCGCCAAGGGCGTCGCCGGCTTCGTCTCGCGCGGGCTCAAGAACGCCAATGTCCCGGTCTGGTCCTGCCTGATGCTCGGCCAGGGCATGGAGGCGACCTCGGCGGACGGCAAGCTGCAGACCGATACGCCGGAGGCGATCTGGGCGGCGGAACTCTACCGCAAGCTCAACAAGGAGACCGGCCCGGTCGGCTCCGTCGGCTTCAACTGGAACGAGTGCCAGACCACCTTCATGCAGGGCCGCGCCGCGATGTGGCTCGACGGCATCGGCTTCGCCACGCCGCTGGAGGATCCGTCCAAGTCCCGCATCGTCGGCAAGGTCGGCTATGGCGTGACGCCGCCGGGGCCGAAGGCGCATCATGCCGGCATGTTCGGCGACGGCATCGGCATCTCGCGCGGCTCGCAGAAGAAGCAGGCCGCCTGGCTCTACATCCAGCACATGACCAACAAGGCCCAGCAGCTCGCCATGCTCAAGGCCGGCGCCGGCGCGCCGGCGCGCTCCTCGGCCTATCTCGACACCGCGACGATCCAGGCGTCGAAATTCGGCAAGCAGTATTTCGACTGCCTGCTGGCCTCGGCGAAGATCGCCCGGGCGGCGCTGCCGCAGATCGTGCCGGTCACCGAGTTCCGCGACGTCTTCGGCGTGGCGCTGACCAACATGATCGGCGGGTCGGATGTCGCCGCCGAGCTGAAGAAGGCGACGGACGCCTTCGCGCCCGTGCTCGCCAAGAGCGAGCAGGGCTGAGCTTACCCTTCTCCCCTCGAGGGAGAAGGTGGCCCGGCGAAGCCGGGTCGGATGAGGGACGGATGATGCTGCCGTGTCGACGCCGGTTACGTCGGCACTGCCCTCATCCGTCATGGCTTCGCCATGCCACCTTCTCCCCCGAGGGGAGAAGGGAATAAGCGCCGAGCCTGCAACAGATCGTCGATGACCGAATGACAATCACCACATCACTCCCATCGCCGACGGCCGTGGCACCCGCACAGCCCGCGCCCTTCGTCCATTCGGCCGATTTCACGCCGCGCTACTGGCTGTTCGCGGCGCCGGCCGTGCTCGTCGTCGGGACGGTGATCGTCTTCCCCTGGCTGTTCACGCTCTACATGTCCGGCCATGACTGGAAGATCGGCGGCGGGCCGGAATTCGTCGGCCTGCAGAACTTCGTCGAGCTGTTCCGCGACGCCCGCTTCCTCGAGTCGATGGGGCACACCTTCTATTTCACGACGCTGGCCGTGGTGCTGCCGATCGTCTTCGGCACGGCGGCGGCACTGGTGTTCCACCGCGAATTCCCGTTCCGGGGCCTGCTGCGCACCGTCTTCGTGATGCCGATGATGGCGACGCCGGTGGCGGTGGCGCTGGTCTGGACGATGATGTTCCATCCCCAGCTCGGCGTGCTGAACTATCTGCTCTCGCTGGTCGGCATCGGGCCGCAGGCCTGGGTCTATTCGCCCGATACGGTGATCCCGACGCTGATCCTCGTCGAGGTCTGGCACTGGACGCCACTGGTCATGCTGATCGTGCTCGGCGGGCTCGCCGGTCTGCCGCGAGAGCCTTACGAATCCGCGCTGATCGACGGCGCCAATGACTGGCACATGTTCCGCCACATCACGCTGCCGCTGGTCTGGCCCTTCATCATGGTGGCGATCGTGATCCGCACGATCGACGCGCTGAAGGCCTTCGACACGATCTTCGTGATCACCCAGGGCGGGCCGGGCACGGCGTCGGAGACGCTGAACATCTTCCTCTACCTGCAGGCGTTCCAGTTCTACAAGATCGGCTACGCCTCGGCCGTGGTGGTGATCTTCTTCGTCATCATCATCATGCTCTCGCTGCTGCTGCTCTATGCGCGGCAGAAGTCGAAGTGGAACGCGTGATGGGTTTGCATCCGTCATTGCGAGCGCAGCGAAGCAATTCACACGGATTGCATGCTGCCCCTGGATTGCTTCGTCGGCTGTGCCTCCTCGCAATGACGGAGAGGGCTGCACGATGACCCGCCTCGCCAAGAAGTTCGGCTTCTACGCCTCCGTCTTCGTGCTGGTCTCGCCGGCGGTGTTGGTGTTCCTCTGGATGATCTCGCTCTCGTTCAAGAACGAGCTCGACAACACCGCCTTCCCGCCGGTCTTCATTCCCGATCCGCCGACGTTGAAGAACTACATCGACGTCTTCGCGCAGAACAATTTCGCGCTCTATCTGTGGAACTCGATCCTGGTCACGGGCGGGGCGGTGCTGACCGGGCTCGCGGTCGGCGTGCCGGCCGGCTACGGCATCGCGCGCGGCAAGGCGACGAAGTTCGCGATCCTGATCCTGGTCGCGCGCATGACGCCGGCCCTGTCCTATCTGATCCCGCTGTTCCTGCTGTTCCAGATGACCGGGCTGGTGGGGACGATCACGGCGCTCGTCATCACCCATCTCGTCATCACCATCCCGATCATCGTCTGGATCATGATCGGCTATTTCGAGAACGTGCCGATTGAACTGGAGGATGCGGCGCGGATCGACGGCGCCTCGACCTGGCAGGCCTTCCGCCATGTCGCGCTGCCGCTGGCGATGCCGGGGGTCACGGTAGGCGGCATCCTCGCCTTCATCTTCTCGTGGAACAACTTCATCTTCTCGGTCGTGCTCGGCGGCAAGAACAGCCGCACGCTGCCCTCGGCGGTCTACAACTCGCTGACCTTCGAGCAGATTTCCTGGGGGCCGCTGGCCGCGGCCGCGCTCCTGGTGACGCTGCCGGTGCTGCTCGTGACCGTGCTGGCGCAGCGCCAGATCGTCGCCGGGCTCTCGGCCGGAGGGCTCAAGGATGGCTGACGCGCGCAATCCCCATGACGGCGGGCGCAGGGGCCGCCCCCGACGTTCCGCCAACACACCCCTTGATCTCTCGCTCTGAAAGACGGTTCTCCATGTCCATCGATCCCAACCGCTTCGGCCTCTCCTGCGCCATCACCACCCCCATGCGGGAGGGCGGCAGCGTCGACCTGCCGCGGCTCGTGCACCATGCCCGCCATGTCCTCGCGCAGGGCTGCGACAGCGTCACGCTGTTCGGCACGACGGGCGAGGGCGCGGCGCTCGGCCTGCCGGCGCGGGGCGCGATGATGGGCGCGCTGCTGGGAGCGGGCATCGATCCGGCGACGCAGATCTATGCCGGCGTCGCGGCGGCCTCGCTGAACGAGTCGGTCGAGCAGGGACGCCTCGCGCTCGATGCCGGCGCCAAGGGGCTGCTGGTCGCGCCGCCCTTCTACTTCAAGGGCGTCAGCGACGAGGGACTCTATCGCTGGTTCTCGCAGCTGTTCGAGAAGCTCGGCCCCTCCGTGCGCAACGTCATCCTCTACCACATCCCCTCGGTGACGGCGGTGGGCCTGAGTGTCGGGCTGATCGACCGGCTGAAGAAGGCTTTTCCCGGCGTGGTCACCGGCGTGAAGGATTCGTCGGGCGACTATGCCAACACCGAGGCCTATCTGAAGGCGCATGGCGAACTCGCCATCCTCGTCGGGGACGAGCGCCTGCTGGCGAAGGCGGTGCGCAACGGCGCCCAGGGCTCGATCTGCGGCGTCGCCAATCTCGTGCCGCATCTGCTGCGCCCCATCGTCTATGAGGGCAAGGACTCTTCCGTCGTGAATGCTCTGGTCGACGAGATCTGCTCACATCCCGTTCTGGCGGCGGTGAAGGCGCTGGTCGGCCACTTGCACGGCGATGCCGGCTATGGCGCGATGCGTCCGCCGCTGGAGGCGCTGGACGAGGCAACGCGCCAGCGGCTGTTCGCGGCCTATGACCGGATCACGCAGGCCAAGGCGGCCTGAAGGAGGATGTCTTGAACCAGTCCGAGCAGGATCCGCGCGAGGGCGAGCCGCTGAAGCTGAGGGAGCGCGCCTATGCCTCCTTCACCGAGCGGCTGCTGGCGCGCGAGATCAAGCCCGGGCAGTTCGTGACCCAGCGCGAGCTGGTGGCGCTGACCGGCCTGCCGCTCGGCGCCATCCGCGAGCTGATCCCGCGGCTGGAGGCGGAAGGGCTGATCAAGACGGTGCCGCAGCGGGGCATGCAGGTCGCCCATGTCGACCTCAACCTGATCCGCAACGCCTTCCAGTTCCGGCTCTTCCTCGAGAAGGAGGCGACGGCGCTCTATGCGGTCAACGCCACCGACGAGGAGATCGCGCAGCAGCGCGCCCGGCACGAGGCGATCATCGCGCGGGCCGAGGCCGGCGGCGACCCGCAACTGATCGAGGATGCCGAGGATGTCGACCGGCTGATGCACGAGGCGATCATCGACCATCTCGACAACGACATCGTCTCCAAGGCCTTCCGCGTCACCTGGCTGAAGATCCGGCTGATCCGGCAATACGAGACGCGCATCCAGAACCACATCCTGGTGCCGGTCATGCGCGACCACCTGAAGATCATCACCGCCATCGAGGCCCGCGACCCGATCCGCGCCGCGGAGGAGATGGGCATCCATATCGGCAACGCCCGCACGCGGGCGATGAGTTACTGAGGAAGGACGTTCGCGGCAGAACCGCCCCGTCATCCTGGACAAGCTGCGAAGCAGCGCCGTTCCGGGATCCATCATAGGGCCGTGCGCCCCACGATGGATCCCGGTCGGCCTGCGGCCGCCCAGGATGACGGCGTTTTGGATTTCACGAACAGCCGGTTCTTTGAAGGCCGGGACATCACATCGAGCCGGAAAACCGGCCGCATTGGGAGGAGACCATCATGACGACGTTGACGAAACGCGACTTCCTCGCCGGTTCCGCCGCCCTGGCGGGCGGCGCCATCGCCATGCCGAGCATCCCGCGCGCACAGGCGACCGTGCTGCGCTGGGGCGAGATGCTGCCCACGACCCATCCGCAGGTGCAGATGGTCGAGCGCATCGCCAAGCAGGTGAAGGAGAAGAGCTCCGGGCGCATCGACATCCAGGCCTTTCCGGCCGGCCAGCTCGGCTCCGGCAAGGACATGATGGAGTCGGTCGCCTCTGGCGCGCTGACCATGACGACCGACGGGGCGGCCGCGCTCGGCTCCTTCCTGCCGCAGCTCTCGGTGGTCGAGGCGCCCTATCTCTGGCGCGACGCCGCCCATATGGCGAAGGTCGCCAAGGCCCCGGTCTTCGCGCAGATGAATGCGGAGCTGGAGAAGAAGCGCGGCATGCGCATGGCCGCCGTGACCTATTACGGCAAGCGCCACCTCACCACGGGCTCGAAGGCGGTGAAGAGCGCAGCCGATGTCGCCGGCCTCAAGCTGCGCGTGCCGCCGGTCGACACCTTCCGCGCCATGGTCGAGGCCTGGGGCGCCAAGGCGACGCCGGTGAACTTCAACGAACTCTACCTGGCGCTGAGCCAGGGCGCGGTCGACGGGCAGGAGAACCCGCTGCCGACGATCCACAGCGCCAAGCTGCAGGAGGTGCAGAAGCACCTGATCCTGACCGGCCACATCATCACGCCGCGGCTGGTCATCGTGAACGGCGACTTCTGGAAGGGGCTGAAGGACGCCGACCGCAGCCTGCTGGAGGCGGCCATCGCCGAGGGCGTCGCCTGGCAGGACGCCGAACTCGCCAGCCAGGAGGGCAGCCTCGTCGCGACGCTGAAGGCCGCCGGCATGACCGTCACCGAGCCCGACCTCGAGAGCTTCTCGAAGCCGGTGCTGGCGAGCCTGCCCAAGCAGTTCGAGAGCAAATGGGGCAAGGGCACCTGGGACGCGCTGGCGGCGCTGTGAGCGCTTTTCCTTCTCCCCTCGGGGGAGAAAGGTGTCTGCGAAGCAGACGGATGAGGGACGGCTGCCGCCGCCCTCGTCCGTCCGTCCCTCATCCGACCCGGCTCCGCCGGGCCACCTTCTCCCCCGAGGGGAGAAGGATCGCTTGCAGCGGGCCAACGCCACCATGAAATCCCTCCTCCACCTCTCCGACCGCGTCGTGCGGGCCGCTGCCGTGGCGCTGCTTCTGGCGCTGCTGGTCGCGGTGCTGCTCGGCGTCCTGTCGCGGCAGCTCAACGCGCCGCTGGCCTGGACCGACGAGCTCGCGCAGTACCTGCTGGTCTGGACCGGCTTCGTCGGCTGGATCATCGCGGCGCGGCGGCGCTCGCATATCCGCATCACCGTCTTCGCCGAGAAGCTGCCGGCCGGGGCGGGACGGGTGCTGGAGATCGTGACGCAGGCCGCGATCATCGTCTTCGCGGCGGTGCTGATCCGCTATTCCTTCGCGCTGATCGAGCGCAACTGGGATGTCGAGTCGATCGCGCTGCCGATCTCGGGCGCGGCGCTCTACATCGTCATGCCGCTGGCCGGGCTCGCGCTGATCCTGCAGGCGCTGGCCGAGATCGGCGATGTCGTGGCGGGGCGTCGGCATGTCGCGGCCGAGCCGGGGAGCCAGCCGCTGTGACGATGCTGATGGTCCAGATCCTGCCCGTCTGGTTCGCCGCGCTTTTGATCGGCGTGCCGCTCTTCGTCTCGATGGGGCTCGCCGCGATCGCTTTCGCCTTTCTCGGCGGCTTCCCGCTCGGCATCGTGCCGCAGAAGATCGCGCAATCGGCCAATTCCTTCCCGCTGCTGGCGGCGCCGCTGTTCATCCTGATGGGCAACATCATGAACTCGGCCGGCATCACCGACCGGATCTTCGCCTTCGCCACCGCCTGTGTCGGCTGGCTGCGCGGCGGCCTCTGCCATGCCAACATCCTCGCCAGCGTCATCTTCGCCGGCATGTCGGGCTCGGCCGTGGCGGATGCCGGTGGCGTCGGCACGCTCGAGATCAAGGCGATGAAGGACGAGGGCTACGACGCCGAGACGGCGGCCGCGATCACGGCGGCCTCCGCCACGATCGGCCCGATCATCCCGCCCTCGCTGCCGATGGTGATCTATGGCGTCTCGGCGGATGTCTCGATCGGCGGGCTGTTCCTGGCCGGCGTCATTCCCGGCCTGCTGATGGCCGGGCTGCTGATGGCGATGGTGGTGCATGTCGCCAGGAAGCGCGACCTGCCGCGCCATCCCTTCCCCGGCGCGGCGCAGCTCTGGGTCGCCTACAAGGAAGCGCATTGGGCGCTGATGACGCCGGTAATCCTGTTCGGCGGGATGATGGCCGGCATCTTCACGCCCACCGAGGCGGCTGCGGTCGCCACGGCCTATGCGCTGGTGCTCGGGCTCTTCGTCTATCGCAGCTTCGATCTCGACGATCTGCCGGAACTCGTCGTGCAGACGGTCGAGACCACCGGCGTCGTGCTCGCGCTGGTGATGACGGCGGCGGCGCTCGGCTGGTGCCTGTCGATCTCGCGCATCCCGCAGGTGGTCGGGCCGATGCTGGTCGATCTCGCCGGCAATCCGCTGGTCTTCCTGCTGATCGTCAACCTGCTGCTGCTGTTCGTCGGCTGCTTCATGGAGGCGCTCGCCGCCATGCTGATCCTGATCCCGATCCTCACGCCGGCGGCGGCGCAGTTCGGGATCGACCCGATCCAGTTCGGGCTGATCTTCGTGCTCAACCTGATGATCGGGACGATCACGCCGCCGGTCGGCGTCGTTCTCTTCGTCACGGCGAAGGTCGCCAATATCAGCTTCGAGTCGATGTCGCGGGCGATCGTGCCCTGGCTGATGCCGCTGCTGGCGGTACTCGTCGCGATCACGCTCTGGCCGCCGCTGACGACCTGGCTGCCCAATCTGGTGATGGGGCGCTGAGGCCGCGAAGCCCCAGCGTCCCCGCCGGGCTCAAGCCTTGCGGTGAATCTGGAAGCCGGCGAAGGACTGGCTTACCGGCATGATCTCGAGGCTGTTGATGTTGACATGGGCGGGGAGCGTCGCGACCCAGAAGACCGTGTCGGCGATGTCCTGCGGCTGCAGCGGATCGGTCCCGCCATAGAGCGCGTCATAGGCGGCCTTGTCGCCGCCGTTGCGGACCAGCGTGAACTCGCTCTCGCAGAGGCCGGGCTCGATCGAGGTGACGCGCACGCCGGTGCCCTGCAGGTCCGAGCGCAGGCCGAGCGAGAATTGGCGCACGAAGGCCTTGGTGCCGCCATAGACGTTGCCGCCGGCATAGGGCCAGTTCGAGGCCACGGAGGCGATGTTGACGATGGCGCCGCGCCGCTCGATCAGCCCGGGCAGGAGGTGATGGGTCAGCGTCACCAGCCCGGTGACGTTGGTGCCGATCATCGTCTTCCAGTCCGAGAGCTTGGTCTGCGGCGCGGGCTTGGTGCCGAGCGCGAGGCCGGCATTGTTCAGGAGCACGTCGATCTTCGCGAAGTCGGCCGGCAGGGCCGCGAGCGCCGCCGTCATCGCCGCCTCGTCGGTGATGTCGAAGGCCGCGCCGTGGAAGCGCTCGCCGAGCTCGGCCTTCAGCGTGTCGAGCCGGTCGGCCCGGCGGCCGGTGCCGATGACGCGCCAGCCGGCAGCGATGAAGCGGCGCGCGGTCGCGGCGCCGAAGCCGGCGGTGGCGCCGGAGATCAGGATGGTCTTCGTCATGGTCGGTCTTCCGGTGGGGGCGGGGGCGGAGCGCGGCCCGCGCGCCCGGCGGAACCGGGGCGGTGCGGCGGCGCGGAGGGGTGGAGAGAGGGCGGCGGCTCAGACCTCGCCGCCCTCATGCAGGTAGTGCTTCACGTCGAGGACGATCTTGCGGTCGAGTTCGCCGATCGCGGCCTCGTCGCGCCCATCATACGGGATCGAGAGCAGGACGTGGCGGATGGCGTTGAGCCGGGCCCGCAGTTTGTCGTTGCCGCGGATGACATGCCAGGGCGCCCGGTCGGTCGAGCTGCGCCGGAGCATCTCATCGAAGGCTTCCGAATAGGCGGCGAAGCGCGGGATCGCCTCGAAGTCGATCGGCGAGAGTTTCCAGCGCTTGAGCGGGTCGTGCCAGCGCGCATGCAGCCGCAGCATCTGCATCTCGGGGCCGATGGTGATGAAGAGCTTGATGAGCCGGATGCCGTCGCGCACCAGCATGCCCTCGAAGGCCGGCGCCTCGTGCAGGAGCGTGTCGGTCTGCTCCGGCGTGCAGAAGCCCATCACGCGCTCGACGCCGGCGCGGTTGTACCAGGAGCGGTCGAAGAAGACGATCTCGCCGGCCGTCGGCATCTGCGCCGCATAGCGCTGGAAATACCATTGCCCGGCCTCGCTGTCGGAGGGCTTGGACAGGGCGACGACGCGGGCCTGACGCGGGTTGAGGTGCTGGGTGAAGCGGCCGATCGTTCCGCCCTTGCCGGCGCCGTCGCGACCCTCGAAAACGATGACGACGCGCTCCTTGCGCTCGCGCACCCAGGTCGCGAGCTTCTGCAGCTCGATCTGCAGCGGCTCCAGCTCGCGCTCGTAGCGCTTGCGCTTCATGCGTTTGCCGTAGGGGTATTCGCCGCTGCGGAAGGCGGCGTCCGTGATCGCCTCGGGCAGCGTCTCGGCCTCGATGTCGAAGCCCTGCGGACCGAGGGGCTTGCGGGGCGTCTTCGTCTTCGGTGTCCTGCCCGTGGTGGCTGGAGCCGGGCCCTCGCCGCTGTCGGAAACCAGGCGGATCGCGGATTTCTTGGTGCGCGCTGACAGGGTCTTGGCCATCGGAGCCTCCTCGGCAATGCGCCCAGCCTAGCGGGCCTCAGCGGCGAAGGGAATTGACGGGCGCCGCGCCGGCCATCAGGAAGGGGCGCCCGCCTGCGCCGCTTCCTCCGGTGCCGTCCGTGTCGAGGTTTCCCATGCCCGGTGCCGTCGATCCCCTAGCCGCCACGACGCAGGCGCTCGTCGAAGCGATGGGGTCGGCTGCGCTGCTGCTGGATGCGCAGGGGGTGGCCCAGGCGCTGAGCCCGGCGATGCGCGCCCTGATCCCGGCGCTGGAAAAGGGACGGCTGCTGACACTGGTGATGCGCGATCCGGACCTGATCGAGGCGATCGAAGGCGTCTCGCGGCAGGGGGGACGGCAGGTGATCGAGCTGATCGAGCGCGTGCCGGTGGAGCGCACCTTCCGCATCCATATCGCTGCGCTGGGCAGCGAGGGTGTCCGGCGACCGGTGCTGCTGACCTTCGAGGACCTCAGCGAGCAGCGCGTCACCGAGCGGATGCGGGTCGACTTCGTCGCCAATGCCAGCCACGAGCTGCGCACGCCGCTGGCCTCGCTGCTCGGCTTCGTCGAGACGCTGCAGGGCCCGGCGCGCAACGATGCCGGCGCGCGCGACCGTTTCCTGGCGATCATGCGCGAGCAGGGGCTGCGCATGGCGCGGCTGGTGGACGACCTGCTCTCGCTTTCGCGGATCGAACTGCGCGCCCATCTGGCGCCGGAGACGCCGGTCGATCTGACCGGCATCTCGCGCGAGATCGTGGATTCGCTGACGCTGATGGCACGCGAGCGCGAGGTGACGCTGACGCTGCGGGCGCCGACCGAGCCGGTAAACGTACCGGGCGACCGCGACGAGCTGCTGCGGCTGATGGAAAACCTCGTCGAGAACGCGATCAAGTACGGCAAGAGCGGCGGAGAGGTCGTGATCGACGTCGTCGACGGGCCGCTCGAGGTCAGCGTCGGCGTGCGCGACGATGGGCCGGGCATCGCACCGGAGCATCTGCCGCGGCTGACGGAGCGCTTCTACCGGGTCGATACCGCGGCGAGCCGCGAGGCCGGCGGCACGGGGCTCGGCCTCGCCATCGTCAAGCACATCGTGCTGCGCCATCGCGGGCGGCTGACGATCGAGAGCGCGCTCGGTGAGGGTGCGACGTTCAGGGCTGTTTTGCCACGTTTCGGGGCTTCGGCGCGCAAGCCTTGAGGGCGTTTCTTAACGCTGCGTGACGCCTTCATGACAGCATGCGTGACGAAGTGTCATGAAGCTGTCATGCAGAGGGTGTTCTGAACGGCTCGCTGAACCTGCGACCCAGAGAGGACATCTCATGCGCAAACTTCTCATTCTCGCGGCCGCGACCATCGGTCTGTCGGGCGTCGCCCAGGCCGCCGACATCACCGGCGCCGGCGCGACCTTCCCCTTCCCGATCTACTCGAAATGGGCCGAGGCCTATAAGAAGGAGACCAATATCGGTCTCAACTACCAGTCGATCGGCTCCGGTGGCGGCATCCGCCAGATCAAGGCCAAGACGGTCGCCTTCGGCGCCACCGACGCTCCCCTCAAGGGCGAGGATCTGGCCAAGGACGGCCTCATCCAGTTCCCGACCGTGATGGGCGGTGTCGTCCCCGCGATCAACATCGCCGGCATCGACGCCCGCCAGCTCAAGCTGACCGGCCCGATCATCGCCGAAATCTACATGGGCACCGTGAAGAAGTGGAACGATCCCAAGATCGTCGCCCTCAACGCCGGCCTGAAGCTGCCCGACGCCAACATCAATCCCGTCTATCGCTCGGACGGTTCGGGCACGACCTTCGTGTTCACCGACTATCTCTCCAAGGTCTCGCCGGAGTGGAAGTCCAAGGTCGGCGCCAACACCTCGGTGCAGTGGGCCGTCGGCATCGGCGGCAAGGGCAATGAGGGCGTCTCGGCCTCGGTCAAGCAGGTCGCCAACTCGATCGGCTATGTCGAATATGCCTACGCCAAGCAGAACAAGCTCAGCTACGCGCTGATCCAGAACGCCGAGGGCAACTTCCCGGCGCCGGACGACAAGTCGTTCCAGGCCGCGGCCGCGAACGCCAACTGGAACGAGGCTCCCGGCTTCGGCATCTCGCTGAACAACCAGAAGGGCGCCGAGGCCTGGCCGATCACGGCCGCGACCTTCCTGCTCGTCCACGCCAAGCCGGAGAAGCCGGAAGAGGTGCAGGCCGCGCTGAAGTTCGTCGACTGGGCCTTCAAGAACGGCGACCAGATGGCGCTGGACCTCGACTACGTGCCGCTCCCGGCCAACGTCAAGGATCAGGTCCGCGCCGCCTGGAAGGGCGTGACCGACCCGTCGGGCAAGCCGATCTTCTGATCACCGACTGAGGGCGAGGCGGAACCCGGTTCCGCCTCGTCTTCCTCATCAGGCCTCCATCCCGAGCAGCGGCGGAACCGCTGTTCCGGCTGAGGGCCCTCCCGAGAGCCTTCGCCTTCCGCCTCGCATCCTCGTTCCGCCACGACCGGAGTTCCACGGATGACCGCCGTGACCGACACTCTGAGCATTCCGGCCGCGCGGCCGCAGCGAAAGACGCCGAAGGGCACCTTCGACATCGTCTTCCGCAATGCCAGCCTGATCTCGGCCCTGTTCGTGCTGTTGCTGCTGGCCGGCATCATGCTGTCGATGGTCATCGGCGGCTGGCCGGCCTTCAAGGCGTTCGGGCTGAGCTTCATCACCGGCTCGCAATGGGACACCCAGGCCGATGTCTATGGCGCCTGGCCGGCCATCGTCGGTACGCTCTCGACGGCGCTGATCGCGCTGCTGATCGGCGTGCCGCTCTCGCTCGGCATCGCCGTCTACCTCACCCAGCTTGCCCCGCCCTGGTTCAAGCAGCCAGTCTCGACCACGATCGAGCTGCTCGCCGCCGTGCCCTCGATCATCTACGGCATGTGGGGCCTGTTCGTCTTCGTGCCGCTCTTCGCGGCCTATGTGCAGGTCCCGCTCTCGAACATCGTCGAGGGGATGCCGATCGTCGGGACAATCCTGTATTCGCGCTCGCCCTCCGGACTGGGCATCCTGACGGCGGGCATCATCCTCGCCTTCATGATCATCCCCTTCATCGCCTCGATCGTGCGGGACATGCTCGATCAGATCCCCTCCGTGCTGCGCGAGAGCGCCTATGGCATCGGGGCGACGACCTGGGAGGTCGTGCGCCATGTGCTGGTGCCGCAGGCCGGCGTCTCGATCATCGGTGCGATCATGCTGGGTCTCGGCCGCGCGCTCGGCGAAACGATGGCGGTGACCTTCGTGGTCGGCAATGCCAACCGCCTCTCGGCCTCGATCATGGATCCGGGCTCGACCATCGCCTCGCGCATCGCCAACGAGTTCAACGAGGCGCTGGGCCTGCAGATGAACGCGCTGATCGCGCTCGGCTGCATCCTGTTCTTCGTCACCTTCGTCGTCCTGGTCGTCGCGCGCATCCTGGTGTCGCGGGTCAAGACCTTCTGAGCGAGCCCGATCATGAGCCTGACGACCTCCTCCACCGCTCCCGCCGCCCCTTACGCCGCCTGGGGCCGCGTCCGGCAGAGCCGCCGCACCGCCGACAAGGCGATGCGGGTCATCTCCGCCGGCTTCACCTTCCTCGCCATCTTCGTGCTGTTCTGGATCCTCGGCATGCTGATCGTGAAGGGCATCGGCGGGCTCTCCGTCGCCACCTTCACGCAGATCACCCCTGGCCCCGGATCGCAGGGCGGCGGCCTCGCCAACGCCATGGTCGGCTCGATTGTGCTGACCTTCCTCGGCATCGCCGTGGCGACGCCGATCGGCGTGCTGGCGGGCACCTATCTGGCGGAATACGGCAAGGGCTCGAAGCTGGCCGACCTGATCCGCTTCATCAACGACATCCTACTCTCGGCGCCCTCGATCCTGATCGGCCTGTTCGTCTATGTCATTCTGGTCGAGCCGGTCGGCGGCTATTCCGGCTGGGCCGGCGGCGTCGCGCTCGGCATCATCGCGATCCCCGTGATCGTGCGCACCACCGAGGACATGCTGCGCCTGGTGCCAGGCCCGCTGCGCGAGGCCGGGGCTGCGCTGGGCGCGCCGCCTTCCGTGGTGATCACCTCGATCACCTGGAAGGCCGCGAAGGCCGGCATGGTCACCGGTATCCTGCTGGCGCTCGCCCGCATCGCAGGCGAGACCGCACCGCTGATCTTCACCGCGCTGAACAACAATTTCTGGTTCTCGTCGGACCTGATGGGCGGCGTGTCGAACCTGCCGGTGACGATCTACCAGTTCGCCTCCGCGCCTTACGAGAACTGGCAGCAGCTCGCCTGGGCCGGTTCGCTGATCATCACCCTGTCGATCCTGCTGCTCTCGCTCGTCGCCCGCCGCATCGTGCGCGGCGGCAAGTGAGACCCGCCTAACCTATCTCCGTCGCGTCAGATCCGAAGGAACCCGTCGATGCTTTCGACCCTCGAACTCAGCCCGCAGTCGCTCGACGCCGACGCGCCCGTCCGGATCGCGGTGAAGAACCTCGATTTCTACTATGGCGAGCACAAGGCGCTGAAGAACATCAATCTCGACTTTCGCGACCGGCATGTCACGGCCCTAATCGGCCCCTCGGGCTGCGGCAAGTCCACGCTGCTGCGCATCTTCAACCGGATCTATTCGCTCTATCCCGAGCAGCGCGCGACCGGCGAGGTCATGCTCGACGGCCGCAACGTCATCTCCAACGACGTCGACGTCAACGAGCTGCGCTCGCGCATCGGCATGGTCTTCCAGAAGCCGACGCCCTTCCCGATGTCGATCTACGACAATGTCGCCTTCGGCATCCGCCTCTACGAGAAGCCGCCGAAGTCGGAGCTCGACGACCGCGTCGAGGGCGCGCTGCGCCGGGCCGCGCTCTGGGACGAGGTCAAGGACAAGCTCAAGACCTCCGGCATGGGCCTTTCGGGCGGCCAGCAGCAGCGCCTCTGCATCGCGCGCACCATCGCGCAGAAGCCGGAGGTCATCCTGTTCGACGAGCCGACCTCGGCGCTGGACCCGATCTCGACCGGCAAGATCGAGGATCTGCTGGAGCAGCTGAAGGCCGACTTCACGATCGTCATCGTCACCCACAACATGCAGCAGGCGGCGCGCATCTCGCAGTACACCGCCTTCATGTATCTGGGCGAGGTGATCGAGTTCGCCGCGACCAACACGATCTTCATGAACCCGAGCAAGAAGCAGACGCAGGACTACGTCACCGGCCGCTTCGGCTGATTTGGCCGCCGCTTCCGCTCCGCATCCAAAGGACAACGCCGCGATGACCGAACATATCGTCCGCTCCTACGACGCCGAACTGGAGTCGCTGCGCCGCAGCCTCGCCGAGATGGGCGGCATGTCCGAGCGCATGCTCGGCGATTCCACGGTCGCGCTGGTGCGCCGCGACACGACGCTGGCCCAGAAGGTGATCTCCGCCGACCAGCGGCTCGACAACCTGCAGCGCGACGTCGAGGAGCGCGCCGTGCTGACGATCGCCCGGCGCCAGCCGCTCGCCAACGATTTGCGCGAGCTGATCTCGGCGATCCGCATCGCCTCGGACATCGAGCGCGTCGGCGACCTCGCCAAGAACATCGCCAAGCGCGCGGTCGCGATCTCCGGCCAGTTCTCGCCGCCGCACCGCGCCGTCGTCGGGCTGGAGCATATGAGCCGGCTGGTGCAGGCGCAGCTCAAGGACGTCCTCGACGCCTACGCCACCAGCAACGAGCAGAAGGCGCTCGAGGTCTGGCATCGCGACGGCGAGATCGACGCGCTCTACACCTCGCTGTTCCGCGAGCTGTTGACCTATATGATGGAAGATCCGCGCAACATCACCTTCTGCACGCATCTCCTGTTCTGCGCCAAGAACGTCGAGCGCATCGGCGACCACACCACCAACATCGCCGAGACGATCCACTATCTCGTCACCGGCGAATCGCTCGACATCAACCGTCCCAAGCTCGAGACCACCGACATCACGGTCGAGGCCGTGACAGGGAGCTGACAACACCGACTGCGCCGGAGCCTTCGCCGTCAGGGTC
Source organism: Methylobacterium sp. CCH7-A2 (assembly GCF_001557075.1). NCBI lineage: Bacteria > Pseudomonadati > Pseudomonadota > Alphaproteobacteria > Hyphomicrobiales > Methylobacteriaceae > Methylobacterium > Methylobacterium sp. CCH7-A2. The sequence goes on along the minus strand of NZ_LSKN01000298.1, from coordinate 2,354 downwards.
GGGCCTGTTCCGACCATCCACGTCTTCGCCGGACCCACGCCGCGTTCAAGACGTGGATGCTCGCCACAAGGGCGAGCATGACGATGCGTTTCGGCACAAACGCCAAGAACGGAACCGTGCCATGGCCGCCCGCATCCTGATCGTCGAGGACGAGGAACCCCTCACCCTGCTGCTGCGCTACAACCTCGAGGCCGAGGGCTTCGCAGTCGACAGCGTGGCGCGGGGGGACGACGCCGAGCTGCATCTGCGAGACAACACGCCCGATCTCGTGCTGCTCGACTGGATGCTGCCCGGTCTCTCCGGCATCGAACTGTGCCGGCGGCTGCGGGCGCGGCGCGACACCGAGCGCGTGCCGATCATCATGCTGACCGCCCGCGGCGAAGAAACCGAGCGCGTGCGCGGCCTCGCCACCGGGGCCGACGACTATGTCGTCAAGCCGTTCTCCCTGCCGGAGCTGATCGCGCGCATCCAGGCGCTGCTGCGCCGGGCGAAGCCCGGCCATGTCGCGGGGCTGCTGGTCGCCGGCGATCTCGAACTCGACCGCACGACGCGCCGCGTGCGCCGGGCCGGCGAAGAGCTGCATCTGGGGCCGACCGAGTTCCGGCTGCTGGAATTCCTGATGCAGGCGCCGGGCCGGGTCTATTCGCGCGCCCAGCTGCTCGACGCCGTCTGGGGCCGCGACGTCTACATCGACGAGCGCACGGTCGACGTCCATGTCGGGCGGCTGCGCAAGGCGATCACGCCGGGCGACGCCAAGGATCCGCTGCGCACCGTCCGTGGCGCGGGCTACGCCTTCGACGAGACCTTCGCGCGGGCGTGAGGGAAACCGTCATGGTCGGGCGCAGACCCGAGCATCTCGTGACGCCGAGGCTCCCCTGCCGTGCCGGCCATAGATTCTCGGGTCGAGCCCGAGAATGACGAGGTCGCTCCGGCATGCGCCTGATCGCTTGACCCGCGACGCCCGACGGCGCAAGCCGGCCCGATGCAGATCAAAGACATCGCCATCATCGGCGCCGGCCCGGCCGGGCTGATCGCGGCCGAGCGGCTGGCCCAGGCCGGCCACCGCGTGACGATCCATGAGCGGATGCCGTCGCCGGCGCGCAAATTCCTGCTCGCCGGGCGCGGCGGGCTCAACCTCACCCATTCCGAGCCGCTGGAGAGCTTCCTGCCGCATTACGGCGCGGCGCGGGACTGGCTCGAACCCGCCATCCAGGCGTTTCCACCGCAGGCGCTGCGCGATTGGGCCGACGAGCTCGGCGCGGAGAGCTTCATCGGCACCAGCGGGCGCGTCTTCCCGAAGGCGATGAAGGCGTCGCCGCTGTTGCGCGCCTGGCTGCGCCGGCTCGACGGGCTCGGGGTGCGGCTCGAAGCCGGCCGGCGCTGGACCGGCTGGAACGACGAGGGCGCGCTGACCTTCGCCACGGCGGCCGGCGAGGTGACGGTCGCCGCCGATGCGACGCTGCTTGCGCTGGGCGGGGCGAGCTGGCCGCGGCTCGGCTCGGACGGTGGCTGGGTGCCGCTGCTGGCCGGCAAGGGCGTTGCCATTTCGCCGCTGCGGCCCGCCAATGGCGGCTTCGCCGTGGCCTGGTCCGACACGCTGCGCGAGCGCTTCGCCGGCGCGCCGCTGAAACGGATCACGCTTCGCTTTGCCGGCAAAGAAATTGTTGGAGAGGCGATGATCGACGCGCATGGACTCGAGGGCGGCGCGATCTATGCGCTGTCGGGGTCGCTGCGCGAGGCGATCGCGCGCGACGGTTCGGCGCTGCTCGAGATCGACCTGCGGCCCGATCTCGACCTCGCCCGTCTGACCGAGAAGCTCGGCAAGCGTCGGCCCGGTGAGACGCTCAGCAACCATCTGCGCAAGGCGGCAGGGCTGTCGCCGGCGGCGGTGGCGGTGCTGCGCGACAGCGTCGGCGGCAGGCTCGACGAGAGTCCCGCGGCGCTCGCGGCGGCGATCAAATCCGCGTCTGTGCGCCTGACCGGGACGATGCCGCTCGACCGGGCGATCTCCAGCGCCGGCGGCATCGCGGCCGGCGAGATCGACGGGGGCTTCATGCTGCGGCGCCTGCCGGGCGTCTTCGTCGCCGGCGAGATGCTGGACTGGGAGGCGCCGACCGGCGGTTACCTCCTGCAGGGCTGCTTCGCGACCGGCGTCGCGGCGGCGGCGGGGATGGTGGCGTGGCTCGCGCGGGGAACCTCGACGGAGAACCCTGTCCCATAGGGAGAGGGCAGGGTGAGGGGTCGGCCGTTTGAAGGTGGCGTGAGACCTGACCGGCGCAGCGGTTGGGTCAGCACTCGGCTGGTCCAGGGGCCGACACCTCACCCCTGCCCCTCTCCTTACAGGAGAGGGGTTC